>JANYCM010000109.1 GCA_025360285.1 Sphingomonadales bacterium | reverse complement strand
GCCGCACCTGCATTACGAAATCTGGCTGCGCGGCCAGGCGGTGAACCCGGTGGCGCTGAAATTCGTTGGCGGCACGCAATTGGCCGGCACGGATTTGGCGCGCTTCCAGGCCGAAGCGGCGCGGCTGCGCGGCCTGGGCGTGACGGGCGGCGCGGCGGCGACAGAGGATGGCAAGCCGGCCAAGCGCCGGCAGCGCGGACGCGGGCATTAGGAGCAGAACCAACTCGCTCCCCGTTGACGCTTCGCGTCGCCTACGGCTGCGGGGAGGGAACGGTCTCGCCCCATAGCCCCAACGACCCCATGGCCACACCGCCCAACTCTGGCTATGCCACCCCGATGCGCCGCCTGATCGCTCTCAGCCTGTTCGCCTCCGCCCAGGCCTTCGCCTTTCCGCTGCCGCAGCGCGACGTGGCACGGATCGTCAGCCCGATCTGGGCCGATGAAGCCACGCGCGATCGCGCCGGCGAGGCCGATAACGTCATGCACCTGCTCGGCGTCAGCGCCGGGCAGACGGTCGCCGATATCGGCGCCGGCAGCGGCTATTACACCATGCGCGTTTCGCCCGTCGTCGGCCCTAAGGGCCGGGTGATCGCCCAGGATATCGAAGCCCGCTATCTCAACCGGCTGAAGCACCGGGTGAAGCTGGCCGGCCTGCGCAACGTCCGCTTCGTCCTCGGCGAACCCGCCGATCCGCGCCTGCCGCCGGCCAGCGTCGATATCGCACTACTGATCCACATGTATCACGAAATCGCCCAGCCCTATGGGCTGCTGTATCGCCTGCGCGCCAGCCTTAAACCCGACGCCCGCGTCGCCATAGTCGATCTCGACCGGCCCAGCGCCAACCATGGCATGCCGCGCCCGCAACTGGTCTGCGAGGTCAAGGCTGTCGGCTATGATCTGGTGTCGATCGCCGAGTTGAAACCCGGTTATCTGGCGGTTTTCAAACCCGGCGCCGCCGTCGATCCGGCAACGGTCAAGGCGTGCCGGGAATAGGGGGAGCGGGCGCTTTCCCCCCCGCAGGCGAGAAGCATCACGCCGACCAGCGGCTGAAGATCGCCGTCGGCAATACCAGGCCGCGCGCCGCCTCGCGCACTCCCATGTCACCCGATTCGATGTGCCCACCCGCACCGGCCATCACTTCGGCCATCAGCGCATCAAGCGCCAGCGCCGACATGCGGATGGCATAAACGGTCAGCACCACGAACGCCGCCTCATCCGACAGCAATTGCCGCGCCAGGTGCATCAGTTCGGGCAGATCGCGCTCCAGCGCCCAGATTTCGCCATCGGGGCCGCGGCCATATTTCGGCGGATCGAGCAAGATGCCGTCATATTTGCTGCCGCGCCGCACCTCCCGCCGCAGGAACTTCAGCGCATCGTCGGTCAGCCAGCGCACCGGCGCCGCCGCCAGCCCCGACAAGGCGGCATTGTCCCGCGCCGCCGCCACCGCCTTTTTGCTGGCATCGACATGGGTTACCTGCGCCCCGGCCTCGGCCGCTATGATGCTGGCGACGCCGGTATAGCCGAACATGTTGAGGATACGGGCACCGGGCGTAATCTTGGCGCGCATCCAGTCCCATTGCGCCCCCATGTCGGGGAAAAAACCCAGATGCCGGAACGGCGTGTTGGTGGCGTGAAACCGCACCGGGCCACGCGCCACCACCCATTGTGCCGGCACCTTGGCGTCCAGATCCCAGCGCCCGCCGCCTTCATCATCACGCCCGCCGGTGAATTCGCCATCGGCGGCCCACTCGGGGCTGGCCGGGCGCCACAGTGCCTGCGCCTCTGGACGGATGAAGCTGTAGGGGCCGTAGCGTTCATATTTGCGGCCGTCGCCCGAATCGAGCAGGGCGTAATCATCCCAGGCTTCGGTGACGAGAACGGACAGGCTAGGCATCAGGCCGCCTGGCGCGGCGCGCGGCGCAAGGCCCCGATTTCAGCCCGCGCCGGGGCACTGGCCAGCATCGCGGCACCGGCCGCCCGCGCCGCCTCCACCGTCACCGCCTCGATACGCCTGACCACTTCGGCGGCCGGCACCCAGCGGCGATGGACGAGCAATTGCCGGGCAAGATAATCGCCCTGCCCCTGCGGGCTTTCCAGCGCCATCAGCAGCGATGCCACTGCCTGCGCCTTGGCGCGCGCCAGTTCTTCGGGTTGCAGCGACACTGCCGTTTCGGCGAGCACCCGGTCGATCAGGTCCCGCGCCGCCGGGGCATCGCCGCGCGCCGTGGCGGCATGGACGCTCATCAGCCCGCCATCGGCATAGGCGGTGGTGGCGGCGCTGATCGAATAGGCCAGGCCGCGCGCTTCCCGCACTTCCTGGAACAGCCGCGATGACATCCCGCCGCCGGCCGCCAGGGTGAACAGTGCCGCCGCATCATGGGCAAGGTCATGATGGCCGGGGGCGGGATAGCCGCTGGTCAATTGCGCCTGATCCGATCGCCGCGCATCGGCAAAGCGGCCGGGGGCGAAGTGCAGGGGTTCGAGTGCCGGCGCCGGCGCGTCACCGCCATGCGGAAACGCCACTTCGGCAAGCCGCATCACCGCGTCATGGTCGATCTTGCCGGCGACCACCAGCGTCAGATTGCCGTTGCGGTAATGCCGCGCCAGCCAATCATGGAGGTCGGCGACCCCCAGCCGTGCCAGACTGTCCTCGCTGCCCAGGATCGACCGACCGATCGCCTGGCCGGGAAAGGCAGCTTCCTGCAAGTGATCGAAGACGATATCGTCCGGCGTATCCCGCGCTTCCCCCAGTTCCTGGAGGACGACCTGTTTTTCGCGCTCCAGATCCTCGGGGTCGAAGCGCGGTGCCGTCACCAGATCGGCAATGATGTCGATGCCCAGCGGCAGGTCACGCGCCAGCAGCCGGGCGTGGAACACCGTGACGTCGCGCGAGGTCCAGGCATTGAGGCTGCCGCCGACATCCTCGATCTCCTCGGCAATGGCGCGCGCCGATCGGCGCTGCGTGCCCTTGAAGACCATATGCTCGAACAGATGCGCCAGGCCATTGTCGGCGGCGGCTTCAAAGCGCGCGCCCGTCTCGGCATGCAGCGCGACGGCGACGGTTTCCACCCCCGGCGTCGCGACGGTGGCGACGCGCAGGCCATGGCTGGTATGGCCGATCAGCGGCGTCCTCATGCGATCGGCCGGGCGCGGGCGGCGATATGCGCCTCGATGGCGGCAAGGTCGGCGGGCAGCACGTCGTACCGCTCCTCGCGGTCGAACAGCCCTTGCGCGCGGCGCGGCAGGCCGGGGCGCACGCCGCTGGCGCGTTCGACGGCATCGCGGAACTTGCCGGGATGGGCGGTGGCCAGCGTCACCACCGGCGTGTCGCCAGCGCTGGCGCGCGCTGCCGCCAACGCAATGGCGGTGTGCGGATCGATGATCTCACCGCAAGCTTCCTGGGCCCAGCGCAGCGCCGTCGCCATCGCGTCACTGTCCACCCGCGCCGAATCGAACGCCGTGGCCGCGGTCGCCACCTGGCCGGCAGGGATCGCCATGGCACGGCTGGCCTCAAAGCCCTGCATCGCCGCCGCCGTCGCCGCGCCATCCCGGCCGCCCAGATCGAACAGCAAGCGTTCGAAATTGCTGCTGACCTGGATGTCCATCGAGGGAGAGGCGGTCGGCGTCACCGTGCCGGCCGAATAATCGCCGGCGCTCAGCGCCCGGTGCAAAATGTCATTCTCATTGGTCGCGACGATCAGCCGGTCGATCGGCAACCCCATCGCCTTGGCCACATAACCGGCAAAGACATCGCCGAAATTGCCCGTCGGCACGGCAAAGCTGATGGCGCGATCGGGCGCGCCGAGCCGCACCGCGGCGTAGAAATAATAGACGATTTGCAGCATCAGCCGCGCCCAGTTGATCGAATTGACCGCCGACAGCGCAAAACGGCTGTTGAAGCCCGGATCGTTGAACATCGCCTTGACCAGCGCCTGGGCGTCGTCAAAATTTCCCTCGATGGCGATGTTATGGATGTTGGGCGCCAGCACCGTCGTCATCTGGCGCCGCTGCACATCCGACACCCGGCCGCTCGGGTGAAGCATGAACACCTCGACCCCCGCCCGCCCGGCCAGCGCATCGATCGCCGCCGAGCCGGTATCGCCCGATGTCGCGCCGATGATCGTCACATGCCGGCCGGAGCGCGCCAGAAACGCCTCGAACAACAGCCCCAGCGCCTGCATCGCCACATCCTTGAAGGCGAGCGTCGGGCCGTGGAACAGTTCGAGCAGCCAGTGCCGCTGATCAAGCTGCACCAGCGGCGTCACCGCGGCGTGGTGGAATCCGCCATAAGCCTTGGTCAGCAAGGCGCGCAGTTCGGCCTCGGTGAGCGCCGTACCGATAAACGGCGCGCAGATGCGCACGGCGGTTTCAACATAGGACAGCCCGGCCAGCCCGGCGACTTCGTCCCGGCTGAAACGCGGCCAATGCTCGGGCACATACAGCCCGCCATCGCTGGCCAGCCCGGCCAGGGTGACCGCTTCAAAATCCAGGACGGGCGCCGCCCCGCGGGTGCTGATGTATCGCATGGCCGCAGCGATTAGAGGCGGGGCGCGGCGGGGGCAAGTTTTTCGCCCCGCAGGTGCCGGCGCAGCCAGACGCCATAGATAACCACCAGGGACAGCGCCAGGCCGAACCACTGGAACGCATAGGACAGATGATTGTCGGGCAGATCCCCCGGTTCCGGCAGGCGTGACGGCTGCAAAGGCGGCACCGCCGTATCCGGGATCAGCATGAACTGCGGCCGCGATTCGGCCTTGCCATAGGGGTGTTCGATGATGACGCCCTTGAACACCGTATCGACCGTTACCGGCACCGTCGCCGCATCGGGCCGCTGCGTCCAGCCGGCGACGGCGACGATATCGGGGGGTTTATGGTTCGGCCGGCACGAGACGAGCACCAGATAGCCCGAATCGCCAGTGGCGCTGCTGCCGCCCTTCAGATCATAGGGCAGCACCGTGCCCGGCGAGCAGGGCAGTTCGGCGCGGCGGA
>JANYCM010000060.1 GCA_025360285.1 Sphingomonadales bacterium | reverse complement strand
ACCGCACGCGCTCGGTCGGCCATGCGCTGGACCGGGAACTGGTGCCCGAATGCGCGTGAGTCTTCCCTCTCAACAACACCCACTTTGCGTTTTCAATCCGTTCGGCTAGAGCGCTGCTTCCACTTTTGGGGCTGTGTTGTTCATGACTCTGCGTTTCGATGATCGTGTTGCCATTGTTACCGGGGCCGGCGGCGGGCTGGGCCGGGCCTATGCGCTGGACCTGGCGCGGCGCGGTGCCAAGGTTGTCGTCAATGATCTGGGCGGCGCCCGCGATGGTTCGGGCAGCTCGCTGTCGGCGGCGCAGACGGTTGTCGATGAAATCACCGCTGCCGGCGGCGAAGCCATGGCCAATGGCGCCAGCGTCACCGATGCCGCCGCGGTTGAAAAGATGGTGGCGTTTGTGAAAGAACGCTGGGGTCGCATCGACATCTTGATCAACAACGCCGGCATCCTGCGCGACAAGACGTTCGTGAAGATGAGCCATGATGACTTCCGCCATGTCCTCGATGTGCATCTGATGGGCAGTGTCATCTGCACCAAGGCGGTGTGGGAAATCATGCGCGAACAGGCCTATGGCCGCATCCTGATGACGACATCGTCTACCGGGCTGTATGGCAATTTCGGCCAGGCCAATTATGGCGCCGCCAAGCTGGGCCTGGTCGGCCTGATGAAGACGCTGGTGCTGGAAGGCGCCAAATATAATGTCCGCTGCAACACCATCGCGCCGTTGGCGGCGACGCGGATGACCGAGGATTTGATGCCGCCCGAGCTGCTGGCGCGCATGGGGCCGGAAACCGTGGTGCCGGCGGCGGTCTATCTGGTCAGCGAGGATGCGCCGACCAATGCCGTCATCAACGCCGGCGGCGGCGGGTTCGAACGCAGCTATGTGACGTTGACGCAGGGTATCCATGTCGCGCCCGAGGACATGACCGCCGAAACCGTGGCGGCGCGCTTTGCCGAGATCAGCGACCGGACCGGCGAGATCGTTCCCGATACCGGGGCGGCGCAGGGCGCGGTGGCGCTGGGCGGCCGCTAGACGCGGCGGTTTCCATCCTGTATTGTGGGGGCAATACAGGATAGGACCGGGCCGTTGATCGACGAACGCGAACTGGAAGCGGCCGTGGCGGCCGGCATCATCGATGTCGCGGCGCGTGATCGGCTGGTCGCCTTTGCCCGGGATCATCGCCGCGGCACGGCGGGGCCGGACGAGGAACAGTTCCGGCTGCTGACCGGCTTCAACGATATCTTCGTGACGATCGCCATCGGGCTGGTGCTGTTTGCGGTGTCGAGCCTGGGGGCGGCGGTGGCCGATGCGCTGGGGCCGGCGCTGGTGGCGGCCGCAAGCTGGGGGTTGGCGGAATATTTTACCCGCCAGCGCCGTATGGCGTTGCCGAGCATCGTCCTGCTGCTGGCTTTCGTTGGCGGCGTGTTCATGACGGTGGTGGTGGCCGGTGCCCCGGCGCGGCCTGCCCCGACGATGGGGGCATTGTGGCCGATCGCCGCGACCGTGGCGGCGGCAGTGGCGGCCTGGCTGCACTGGCGGCGCTTCATGGTGCCGATCACCGTGGCGGCCGGCGCGGCGGCGATCGGCGGCGGTATCGTGCTGACCGTGGGCGCTGCGCTGGCGACGACCTGGGGCAATGACGCGCTGTTGCCGCTGGTGCTGGTGCTCGGGCTGGCCACCTTCGGCCTGGCCATGATGTTCGATTCGCGCGATCGGGCGCGGGTGACGCGCTGGACGGATGTCGCCTTCTGGCTGCACCTGCTGGCGGCGGCGGCGATCATCCATCCGGTGTTCGCGATGACCGGGCTGCTTAAAAGCACGCCGGCGCCGGGGGCGGCGCTGTTCGTCATCATCGTCTATATGCTGCTGACCATCGTTGCCCTCGCCATCGACCGGCGGGCGCTGCTGGTGTCGGCGCTAGGCTATGTCATCTATGCCATCCAGGCGCTGGTGCGGACGGGCGACAATGTCAGCCTGTCGTTCGCTCTGACGGCGCTGGTCATCGGCGGCTTCCTGGTGCTGCTGTCGGCGGCGTGGCGGCCGATCCGGGCGCGGGTTTTGGCGCTGCTGCCGGCGAATGTCACCAATCGCCTGCCGGTGGCGACGGCCTAGCTATACTGCGACGAAGCGGTCCACCCCGCCGGCATCGGTGAGCCGGCGCAGCCGGCCGCGTTCTTCCAGCCAGTGCAGGTGCGCGACCGCTTCCCCCGTGGCGATGCCATAATCGCCCTCGCCGACGGGTTTGCGGAACAGTGTCGCAAAGCTTTCAAAGGCGGTGCGCGGCACGGCGCAAAAGCCGCTGAGCTTGTCGAGCTTGTCGTGATGATCATCGCGCAACTGATCGAGCCGCGTGTGCAGCCCGGTAAAGGGTTCATTATGCGCCGGCAGCACCAGCACGTGCGGGTCGATGGCGCGCAGGGTCTCGATCGATTCGAGCCAGTCACCCAGCGGATCGGCAAAGGGTTCGGTCGGATAGACCGAGACGTTGGAGGTGATGCGCGGCAGCACCTGGTCGCCGGAAATCATGATGCCGTCGTCGGACACCAGGCACGAATGTTCCGGCGCATGGCCGCGGCCGGTGACGATGCGCCAGCGCCTTGTGCCGATGGTCAGCACATCGCCATCCTTGATGCGCTTGAAGCCGGCGGGCAGCGGGCTGATGATCT
>JANYCM010000356.1 GCA_025360285.1 Sphingomonadales bacterium | reverse complement strand
CTGCGACAGGCAGCGCATATCGGTGTCGCCGGTCCAGTAAAAGCCCGGCAGGTCGCGCGTCGCCGCCAGATGATTGCGCGCGGTGTAATCCGGCCCGGCGATCCAGTGGATGCCGCGGACATATTCGCGCCAGCCGAGAATCTGCCGGATGAAACCCTCCGCCGCGTTGATCGGCACCGCCCCGGCGCGATACGCCGCCTCCGCCGCCTGGCAAACCTCCAGTGGCAACAACAGACCAGCGTTGATCAACGGCGACAACTGGCTGTGAAAAAGATGGTCCTGCCTCGCGACCATGACATCCTGATAATCGCCGAAATTCTTCAACCGGTTGGCAATGAAATCAGCCAGCGCCGCCAGCGCCCGGGCGCGGGTGACAGGATAGGCGAACGGCAGCAGGTCGCCGAAATGGCCCCCGAAGCGCGCCGCCACCAGCGCCAGCACCTCACTGGTGATCGCATCCGGCGCAAAGCCCGGCGGCGGCGGATAGGCCAGGCCCTTTATCGGCGGCTTGCGATTGTCAGCATCGAAATTCCACTGGCCACCGGCGGGGGCGATGCCGTCCATCAATATCCCGGTGCGGCGGCGCATCAGCCGGTAAAAGTCTTCCATGATGAAGCGTTTGCGGCCGCTCGCCCAATCGGAAAAATCGGCGCGGCTGTCGAGGAACCGGTCGTCAGGCAGGATGGTGCAGGGCATGCCGGTCAGCGCGGCCCAACCCCGTTGCAGGGCGATAACCCGCCATTCGCCGGCCTCCACCGTGACAATGTGGCGGGCGTTATGGCGGGCCGCGGCGCGCGCCACTTCCGCATCAAAATCCTGGCCATTCGCCGGATCATCTAACGACACATAATCCACCGTCCAGCCCGCGCCGCGCAATTCGGCCGCGAAATGCCGCATCGCGCTGAAAATGAAAGCAATCTTCTTCTTGTGGTGGCGCACATATGTGGCTTCGGCAGCCACTTCCATCATCAGGATGACAGTATCGGCCGGGTCGCGCCCGCGCAGCGACGCCAGGCTGGCGCTGAGCTGGTCACCCAGGATCGGGACAAGGATCGTCATGCCGCCGTCATCGGCGGTGCGGCATTGCCGGGTCAAGGCGCGGCAAGGTCGCGGCACATTGCGCCAGGGTCGCGGCATTCATCGCCCATCGGCACCGTTTCACCGCCGCCGCGCCCGTAATAACTGGAGGCGACAGCCGCTGCGTGTCAGCTATGGTACAGGGGTAATTTTCGGGAACCCAGGTGGCGGGCACGGGAACCAGGCATTTTTCGACATTGGATGCCATGCGCGGGGCGGCGGCCCTGTCGGTAGCGGTGATGCACGGGTCGAAACTGGGCCATCTGCAATTGATGCCCAGCGGCTATCTCGCGGTTGACCTGTTCTTCATGCTGAGCGGTTTTGTTATTGCCAACGCCTATGAGGCGCGACTGGCAGCAGGTCTGGGCGCCAGGCGCTTCATGCTGCAACGGGTCATCCGGCTTTATCCGCTGTATCTGCTCGGCACCGGGCTGGGCGTTGCCGTCATCGCGGCCGGGTTGGACGCGGGCTGGTCCGGCGCCGGGCTGGCCCAGGCCAGTGGCTATGCGGCGGCGATGCTGCCGGTACCGCCGTGGCTCGATGGCATCAACGATCATTATACGCTCTATCCGCTGAATGACGCGGCCTGGTCCTTGCTGTTCGAACTGCTGGTGAATGTGGTGTTCGCCCTGGTCCACCGGCGGCTCGGGCTGCGCGGTCTGGCGATCTGGGTCGGCCTGGCGGCGCTGGCGCTGGTGGCGGCGGTGGCCGATGCCGGCAGCCTGGAACGCGGCTGGTCCTGGGATGGCTTTGCCGTCGGCGCGGCGCGGGTGGGGTTCAGCTTTCCGCTCGGGGTGCTGCTCTACCGGCTGCACAGCGCCGCGCGGCTGCCGCGCTGGCCGCTGCCGGCCTGGGGGGCGGTCGCGGCGATGCTGGCCCTGCTGATGATCCCGTCACCGGGCTTGCCCAGCGAAATGTGGCGCGACCTTGGGATTGTCACGCTGGCTATGCCAATGCTCTTGTCAGTCGGTATCCACGCCGAAATGGCCAGCCCAGCGCTGGCCGACTGGCTGGGGGAGGTCTCCTATCCGCTCTACATGCTGCATGGCCCTGTGCTGACTCTGCTGGTCGGCTTGGCGCTGCGCCAAGGCTATGCCGCGGACGCCATTCCGCTGTGGTATCGGCAGCTCGGGATGCTTGTCGTCGTGCTAGCCTGTGCGCCGGTCGCCCGGCTGTATGATATGCCGGTGCGGCGCTGGCTGACCGGACTTCTGGTGCGGCCGCGTCCGGTGCTGCGATAAGCTACCGCCGCGGCGACCAGTCAGCCATATTGGGCGCATCGCTGACCGTATAGACCTGCCCCTTCTCACCGATGAACAGTTTTTCCATCTCCGCCCGGTTGAACGGCCGCGCCCCCAGCCGGCCGACGATGGCGATCTGGTGGCCGGTTTCATCGACTGCCCGGTCGCGGTCCAACCCCTTGGACATCGCCAGCGCCGGCTGTTTGGTCCGCGCCCAGGCGATCAGTTCGGGTTTCGGCGGCGGTGAAAAGCCATAGAAGTTCGGCTGGCTGTCGGGCGACATCAACTGGATAACCTTCATGCCGTTGCGGCCATCGGCGACATAAGCGAACAGCGAGGCGTTGGTGGCGCCGATCACGACATCCTCGGCGTCGTTCAGTTTCCCGTCGGCTGTAAAGCGCTGATAAACCGTGGGCTTTTCGGGTCGCGTCACATCGACGATGACCAGCCCCTCGCTCTTGGCCGCCACATAGGCATAGGTGCGCGCGACATAGACGCGGCGGGCATCGGCAATCTGCACCAGCGCGCCCGGCACCGGGACGGGGCGATCGAGGTGCGTCACATCGAGCACCTCCAGCCCCCTGGCGGTCGTCACCCACAGGTAGCGGAATTGCAAAGCCGAGGCGCGCGGATCGTCCATTGCCACCTGCGCCGCCAGTTGCGGGTGCAGCGGATCATCAAGGTTGACGACAACCAGCGCGCGCGGCGTCGCCACATAGGCGAAATGCCCGGCCAGAATGATGTGCCGCGCGCCGGTCAACACACCGCCGGGATTCCAAGTTACGGCCCGCCTGAAGAAATTGTTGCGCGGGTCGCCATCGTTCAGCGTGTCGATATCGGTCAGGATCAGGCCTTCGATGGCATCGGTGATGATGGCATAGCGATAGATGGGGTGCATCGCCTGTTCCTGGTTGCGCCCATCGAGCGACCCGGCCGGCAATTTCCCCGCCGCCCGCGCCGCCTGCTGCGCCAGCATCTTGTCATTGCGCACCACCGCGATCGGCTGGGTGGTGGCGATCGCCATGCAGGTGGCGTTCTTCGACGCGATATGCGTGTCATGCCCCAAGGGCGAAAACGGCGCGGCGACGATCTTTTCGGAAACGCCCTTGTTGGCGATATTGGCGATATCATAGGCGCGAAAACCGCCCTTGCCTTCGGCGACGAACAGATATTCGCCGCGCGCCTGGATACAGCGCGCCGCACCGCCGGCCTGTTGATGGACGTTGCGAATATCTTCGGTGGGATTGGTCTCGCCCGATCCCTTGGCGTCGAAAATCTTGCCTCGCACCCAGTTGATCAGTTCCCGCCCGTTCTTTTCGACATGCTGGCGCCAGTAATCCGGATAGGCATATTTTTGCAGATAGGAACCGATCACCGCCTGGGGTTCGGAATATTCGGTCACCCGCACCGCTTCGATACCGCCATCCAGCCCCACCCACGCCTGGGCGCCGATGAAGTTGACGAAATTGGTCCCCGTCAGCAGCAATTGCGCCATGATGGCGTTGTTGTCGCCGGCCTTGGCGACATGGCAATCGCTGCACGTCTTGGTTTCCTCGCGCCGTTCGGTATGCGGGTAATGCGGCGCAAAGGCCTGGGAGGAGAAACCCGCGGCCGAAATCGGCGGCTGCTGCACATAGATGCGTTCGCGGTTGATGTTGACCGATGACAGCATCAGCGCCGAGGACGACCGCACCGGCGCGACGACATTGCCCTTGCTGGTCTGGTGCAGGCCAAGCTGGAACATGTCATCGCGCGCCACCTGCGGATTATAGGTCGCGAAATTGCGCGTTTCCTGCTCCTCATATTTGTGGGACGTCGTCTTCCAATTCGCCTCGATCGGCAGATGGCAACCGCCACAGCTCGTCGTCCAGGACAGATGGCAGGTGTAACAGGCCATGTTGCTGTCCTGGTGCGCCCGCGCCGCTGGCGCCACGCCGGGGCCGAAAGCATAGCCACCGCCGGGCATTGCCACCCGCCCGACCAGCTTGGCGCGCGCCGCCTTTTCATTGAAATCCGGGTGGCCGCGCGTCACCGAATCCCGCGTCAGATGGATGCGCCATTCCAGCTTGGGGTTGCTGACCGAACGCTGGATCAGCACGCGGCGGCCGTCCCGTTCCTGCCATTCGAAACGCGGCTGGCCATCGGGATTGCGCAGCAGTGTGAGGTCCATGCCCGCCGGCCGCGCCGCCAGGTTGGAGGTGCGCAAGCTGGGCAGCGCGTCGGCGGTGCCATGGCAATCCTTGCAGCCGATTTCGACGGCATTGGCGACTTCACCGTGGATCATGCCATTGCCATGGCCATCCTGGGCGAAATGGCAATCGCCGCACTGCATGCCGACTTCGGCATGGATCGACATCATGTGCACCGCCTTGCCGCCCTGCGCCGCGCCGGGCGCGGCAGCCGGTTCCGGGAAGGCCGGCGCGCCCGCCTTGCGCCATTTTTCGGGGTCGTCATTGGCGATGATATGCGCCGTATCGGTGCCATTGCTGGCCATGTTGCCGCCGGCATCGAGCAGATTGCCGGCGCGATCACGCTTGTAAACGGCGCGGAAGTTCCAGCCATGGCCGTGATAATCGGCGAATTGCGTATCCTTGTTGGCGGCGTTGCGATCGGCAACGGTGCGCAGGAAGTCCGGGTCGCCCCACAGCCCACGCGGCGCCGCCGCTTCCGGGTTGCGATCATTGGTTTCGCGGACCTGCGCCGCCGTCGGATATGCCTGTCGGGCCGGCCACATGCGCGGCGCATCGGCCTCATAATCCCACATTGTGTAGCCATAATAGGAGTTTATGAACATGTTGGGCTGGTGCATGTGGCAATTCATGCACTGCGCACTGGGGATGGCGCGGGTGAAGGCATGGGTGATCGGATGGCCCGGTTCGCCCTTGGGAATCACCGGATCGACCGTCTGCGTCATGCCATCGCGGCCGGCCGCCGCAAAGACGCTGGAATGCACCGGATCACGATCATTGGCATAGACGACATGGCAGGCGCCGCAGCCCGAGGTGCGGTAATCCCCCGGCTGATCATTGGTCCCCATGAACCAGGTGAAGGGATCGTTCAGCCGGGTCTTGTGAATGTTGATCACCGGCACGGCGATGCGCAGCCCGGTGCCGGGGCCGCGGTTGGACTGGCGGATATCGGGCCGGCCTGGCTCCTCCAGCCGTTGCAGCGCGCCGAGGCTATCGGGCAGGCCGATTTCGGGAAAAGTCGGATTGATGTTGCGGCCACCGCGTTCGAACACCCGGAAGATGTCGGCCGGCGGCAGCACCTGCCAGGTCGGCAGCGGCACCAGGAACGGCAATGCCCCGCGTGCCCGCTGCGCCTCGGTCAGCGTGCCGAAGGGCTGGCCGGGCGCGCTGGGCGAAAACAGCGCCGCCGGCTGGCCGTCACGGGTATAGGCCTCCCCGAAGACATAGTTTTTATAGGGCGCGATGCCATTGTTGTAGCTGGCGCCGCCGAACAGCATCGCACCCGTCGCCATCAAGGACCGTTCCGCCGCCTCGATCACCGGGGCGTGGCAGGCACCGCAGCTTTCGCGCACAACGCGATAGTCGGACGGGTTGACGAAGCGCACGAACGCCGGCGCCTCGCGGTTGAGCAATGTATAGCTGCGCTGCGGGTTGGCCGAGGACGGAAAGTGCCAGGCGAGCGGATAGCGCGGCAGCACATGCGCTGCATCACGCAACCGGGCATAGGCCGGATCGGTGCGCGCCAGCCCGGACGGGGCCAGCACCGCGGTATTGCCGCCATGGCAATCGGTGCAGCCGAGCACCACCGATTCGGGCCTGTGCATCGTCGGGGCATCGCTGGCGCTGTGGCAGGTCAGGCAACCGGCGCTCTTGGCGTCAGCCTGCTCCTGCGTCTGGCTTTTCGGGGCCGGCGGCGCGGTGACCAGCGCATAATCGCGCACCACCGGCTTTTCGCCCTCCGACGCCGGGGCGATGGCGGCGAGCAGCACCGCGCCGAGAGCGATCCAGGGCCAGCGCATCGTCAATAGCTCAGCACGGCGTTGAACAGCACGCTGTAATAGCGGCTGTCACGCGGGGCATTGGTGAACAGGTCGCGAAAGCCGGCGGCCGGGGCGAAGATCGCGCCCGACAGGCGGAACACCAGATTCTGGTTGAAATGCGGGCGATAGATGCTGGCGACCGACAGATCGGTGCCGATGGAGCGCGGGATCGAGCCTTCATTGCGCAGCGCCTGCAACACCGCCGTCGTCGCGAACCACAATTGGTTGGCATTGGCCGACAGCCGCAGTTCCGGCAGCACTTCGAAATCGGCGCCGATGCCGGCCAATATGGTGCCGGGGTTGTTGAAGTTGGACTGGCCCTGTTCCTTCGATGATCGCAGGCTGTTGAGCACGCCATTGCGGCCGTTGATGGCAATCGCGCGACCGCCGCCGGCAAAGGGGATGGTCTGGCGGATCCAGTAACTCGTGTCCGCACCAGCGAACTGCGGGTTTTCGAAAATGGCGTCATAGCCATGTTCGACATTGTCATAGGGGTTGGAATCGCCCGAGGCATAAAGCCCGGACAGGCGGATGCGCGTCCAGCCCCAATCGATCGAGGGTTCGGCGGCGAGGAAATACGCGCTGATCCGCGCTGGCTTTGACGTGAAGATCGAATTGCGGTTCTGCCCCACCACCCAGGTCGCACTGGCGGTCAGATTGACCCGCCCGATGCGGCCATCGGCATTATAGCCCAGATAGACGACATCATAATCGCGCGGCCGGTCATCGCCGATCAGCGCCGGCCGCACCGGAAAACCATTGGTATCGATCTGCGTCCGGCCGGCCTCGCGGTTGCGGTTGTAGGTGACGCTCAACTGCGAGGTCAGGCCCGGAAATGGCAGGTCCTGGCGGTAGATATTGGCGACAAGGACATAGTCGCGGCGGATATTGCGCGTCACATCGTTGAGGCCGGAGTTGGTATCCTTTTCCAGCCGGGCGAACGCCGCCAGATTATACTGGAAGCGATTGTCGTCGCGATCGCCGAACAGCCGCACCCCCAGCTGATTGTCCTGGAACAGAAAGCCGCGAAAATCGGTCGAAAAGGGCTGGATGCCGATGCGCAGCGAATCGAAATCATAGCGCTCGCTGACGTTGCGCAGGTGATAATCGAGGAATAATTCCTGCACGCCGACGAAAATGTCAGTGCGATAACCGGCTTTCGAGGGCGCGACACTGAGGATGCGGCGTTCCGATACACCGACATGATTGACCTGGACGGCAAAGGCGCTGCGCAGCTCGAACACCGGTGGCTTGAAGGCGGTCGATCCCTTGGTCAGCGCCGCGCCCAGTATGAAAGTCTGCGCCAGCACCGTGGACGTCGCGCGGCCAAACGTGTCATTGCTGCCCGGCTGCTGCGTCGTCTGCACCCCGACCGGCTGCGGGAAGCTGCGCGGCTCGATGACGGTGTCGGACACCGCCGACAATGTCAGGAACAGATCGTCGGTCCCGCACAGCGGGCGGTCACCCTTCAGCGTGTTCTGGTTATAGGGATCGCGCGGATGTGACGTGACCAGGCCGAGCGTTTCGACGAGCCGCCAGCGATCGGGCACCGGCAGATGATCGCGCGGGAAATCGCCGGGCAGCGGCGGGGGAACGGCGCCGGGGTTGGTTTGCCCCGCCACCTCGGGCCGCGGCACAGCCACCGGGCCGGGGGTGCGGCGACCTTCGATGGGGGCAAGCGCCGGATCGGCGGGCGGCGGCGGCGCTTCGCCAGCCACCCGGTCGGCGGCAGGAGTGAGCCCGCGATAGCAATCGAACAGCCGTGAAAACGGTGCCGCCGCCACTGGCGCCGCCACCAGTGCCAGCGCCCCCACAAGGCTGGCGCTACAGTGCCTGGCAGACATTTTGATCGGCGGTATCGAGGAAAGGCGCGAACGGGCAATTGACGAAGCGCAGCCGCACGCCGCTGCTGCCTGACAACGCCACGACGATCTGGTCGCTGCGGATCGCCGCCGGCGGCAGGCTGATCCCGCCAACCCGCACCCCGGCGTTGTTGGCGCCGAGGAAGGAAATCATGTCATCCTGGTCGATCCCGTCCCCCGACACGCCGATGGCGCCGACCAACGTGCTGCCGCGATAGACCGGCACCGCGCCGGGGAAGATCTGCAGGCCATTGGCCAGCCGGTTGCTGCCGCCGGCTGTGGCCGGCAGGAAGGTGCAGCGCTGCGGATCGCCGCCATTCAGCACCTGAACGAGATTCTGCACGATCAGCGCCGATTGCAGCCCGGTTGAAAAGGGGGAGAATTGCGCCGCCGGGCGTGACAGCGGGCCGTTGGGCCGCGCCACCTCGCCATCGGGGAAATAGGGCCGCGCGACATTGCCGATGGCGCGGTTGCTGATGGCATATTTGCCCGTCAGGAAATCGCCATTGCCGAAGAAGGCGTTGGTGCGGGTGACGAAATCCCGGACATTGGCATCGGCGCCGCCTGCCGCTGTGGTAACAGCGGCAAGGTCACTCGCAGCGAAACGCCCCGACAGAAACGCCACCGACCGGGCCTTTTGCAGCGCCACATCGATGCCGAAGATCGGCGCGTCCGGCGACCGCACCACGCCCAGCACCGTGCCGCGCGTATCGACCACCGAAAGCGATACCTGCGCCCGGCTGTCGAGCGGTTGCCGGATCTGCGCCCGCGCCCGGGTCATGATCTTGAAGCCTTCCTCCAGCAGCGCCTTCACCTCGGCGACGCTGAGCGGCGTTCCCGCCTCGCTGTCCGTCCCGGCGCGGACCGGAAAGCGGTTGTTGCCGGCGCCATCGCTGAGCACATAAGCGTCGGGATTGTTGAATTCGGCCAGGGTCGCGGCGCGGATGCCGCTGGCTTCGCTGCCATAGGCGGTGCCGGCACTGGTGCCGCCACCATAAAAACCCGCCACCGGCGTCAGGCTGCCGACCGCGCCCAGCGTGGCAAAGCCCGGCGCGCTGGCCGGCGTGGATTTCAGCGACGCCGCATCGGCATCCGAATAACGCAGCGTGGTGCCATCGACGCTGATACGGTCGGCGCGGATCGTCACCGGCGCGTCGAAACCAAAGGTCGCGGCCAGCGCTATGGCTTCTTCATCATCCAGGTCGATATCGCTGGTTTCGGGATCAAGGCCATAATCGCCATCGGCCATGATGCCGACCCCGCCGACCAGCACGCCATTCTTGTACAGCGGAAAGCCCCCCGGATCGGCGGCCAGCCCCAAAGGCGACCGCTTCGGCCCGATCAGACCGCCAGCAAAGCGCGTGTTCAGGTCCGAACACGGCAGTTGCGAAAATTGCACCCCGAACAACGGGCCGGATTCCAGCCCGATGCTGTTCTTCGAGGGCGGAAATTGCGCCTGGACGATCATCGAGGCGGTGCGGGTCGAAAAGGCGTTGCCGGCCGACGACAGATAGGCGCCGGTTACCGCCTTGCTGATCGCGCCAAGCGCCGCCGGGAATTGCACTCCTTGCGCATCGGTGTTGCCTGCCGCCCCGGCGCGCGTCATCGCCGTCGCCCGCGCGCCGGCCATGCTGTACACCGCCAGCACATTGCCGACGCGATCGACCACCGCGATCACCGCCGGCAGGCCGCGCGCCCGCGCCTCGGCAACGCCATGCGCGATCACCGCCTCGACATCGGCCTGGCTAAGCGCCTCCAGCGCCGGTTTGGCATAGACACTTGTCGGCGTCGTCGGCGTCGAAACCGTGCCGCCGGTGCCGCCGCCACTGCTGCTGCTCGCCCCGCCACCGCCGCCGCAGCCGACGAGCAGCAGTGCCACCAGAAGTGGCACTATCAGGGGCACCAGCACCCTCACAGCCCCCGCACCTTCGCCGCCACCGCCGCCAGCGCCGACCGCAGCGCCGCCGGGTCCCAGCGATTGGCATCGGCGGCCGCGGCATAGGCGCGATCGAGATCGGGGCGCAGCGCCAGCGCCGCCGCCCGGTCCACCTGCCGCGCCGCGACCAGCGCGCTGATCAATGTGTCGGCCGCCATCACCGCCTGCGCGCCGCCCTGATAATCGGTATAGCGCGCCGCGTTGCCGACAAGCACGGCATCGAGCATCGCCAGCGTCGCCGCCTTGTCAAAGCGCCGCGCCTCGAACGCCTGCGCCAGCGCGCCGCTGGTCACCGCCAGCGGCGCCGCGGCGCGCATCGCCCCGGCACGGTCGCCGCCCAGGCTGACATGAAAGGCCCGCGACCGGGTTTCCAGTTCCCCCGCCAGTACCGGTGCCGCCACCTTCGCCGCCGCCGCCAGCAGAATCAGATTTTCGTCATTCCACAGCACCTGGCCCGGCGGCACCGGCCGGGCCGCGTTGGTGCGCGCGATCAGCGGCACCGCCGGATCGTCGCTGAACCGGCGGTGGCAGGACCGGCAATCATAAAGGCTGAAATCCGGAAAATTCCCCGCCGACCGCGCCGGCAGCAGCGTCAGCGCGCGCTGCACCGCCAGCGCCTGGCCGACGGCCCAGAGTTTCACCCCGCCGGCGACGCCTTTACGTGCGGCATAATCCGCATCCTCGTCATGATGCGCCTGCAAGGACGTGAACAGGTCAAGCTCGAACGCCAGCCGCGGGTGGCCTGCGGCC
>JANYCM010000353.1 GCA_025360285.1 Sphingomonadales bacterium | reverse complement strand
CGGCGTCGAACATGTGGAATCGGGCTATATCGGCGGTTCCGTTGTCGATCCCAGCTACGAACAGGTCTGTTCCGGCCGCACTGGCCATGCCGAAGCCGTCCGCATCACATTTGATCCGGCGGTCATCGGTTATGCCGATCTACTCGATATTTTCTTCCATACCCATGATCCAACGACGCTCAATCGTCAGGGCGCCGATACCGGCACGCAATATCGCTCGGCGATCTTTCCGCATGATGCGTCGCAATGGGCCGATGCAAAAGCCGCCATCGCGCGCAATCAGGCCGTCTGGGACGCGCCGATCGTGACAAGCCTTGAGGCCGAAGCGCCCTGGTATCCGGCCGAGGCCTATCACCAGCGCTATTTCGAGCGAAATGGAACCGCCAACGGCTATTGCGCCGCGGTCGTGGCGCCAAAGCTGGCCAAGTTCCGCAAGGGTTATGCCGCGCGCCTCAAATCGGCCGCCTAGCGGTCGTTGCGGCGGCAGCGCTTTTCGCTCAGCGCTCCGATAACCACGCTGCCATCATTGTTGCAGGCGGTGATGTCGCTGCGATCAAAGCGCAATTTTGCGCGGACTGATCCGCCGGCGACGCCATCAACGACATTGTCGCGGATCGTGCAGCCGCGGCAGTCCATCGCTGAAATGCCGTTGGGATAGGAAACCCGGACAATATTGCCGCTAATCACGATCCGGTCAAAGCCGCCATCATCGACGCCGCCCTGGACATGGTTGAACAGCGAAATGCCTTGCATCAGCCCGGTCATGCGGTTGTTGGTGATGGTCAGGTCGGATGTTGGGGGCACCGTCGGCCGCGACCAGGCCTGAATGCAATCCGGGTGCGCCAGTGGCGCCGGCAGAAAATCGCGGCATTCATTGCCGTCGATAACAACATGGTCGGACAGGGCAACATCAGCGCCGTCGGAGGCCATGTTCGAAAACAGATTGCCGGCAATGCGGCCGCCCGAAACATGGTCAAAGACGATGCCGGCACGGAAATAGTGCGAAAAACGCCCGTTTTCGATGGCAACATTCTGCGACGCCCGCGCCACGAACCCATATCGTTCGGTTGACGCGCCATCAAAGCTGCCGCCGCGCCAGACGATGTTGTTTACGGTGCGTAGTTCGACCGATTGCAGTTGTGCCGCGCTGGCATCGACAATTACCGGCTGGTCCCATTGCCGGTTCTTGATGACGATCGGCAGGTAGTTTCCCGCCGCAAGCTGGACGGTGTCGCCGCTCTGGGCCGCCATGATGACGGTCTGGGCATTGTTGGGACCGGCGGGCAGGGTCGCGGCCGTCGCGGCGACTGACAGGCCGAAAGCGACTGATAGCCGGGCAAAAAACACCATGTTCACGATGACCTCGCTGCGCCACGATAGCGCCAATGATACCCGGCCCGGTGCGACAAGGCGACCAGCGAATTTTGCCCCGTTGCATTCTGCTGGCCTCCCTCAACAAACAGGCAGGCACAGGGCGGCGCTGCCGGCTACGATGCATTCATGACAACAGATTTTGACCAGTGGCGCGCGCGATCGCCTTATTATGACGACAGCCATCAGGCAGTTGCCGAAAGCGTCCGCCGCTTCATGGCGCAGGAAGTGCTGCCCCACATCGATCGCTGGGAAGCCGAAGGCGAATTGCCGCGCGAGCTGCACCGCAAGGCGGCGGCGGCCGGCATATTGGGCCTGGGCTATCCGGAGGAATTTGGCGGCCATTCCGCAGGGTTCGACATCTTTCATTCTCTGACGCAATCCGAGGAAATGGCGGCGGCCGGTGCCGGTGGCCTGGGGGCATCGCTGATGACCCATGGCATCGGCCTGCCGCCGATCCTGGCGCTGGGGTCGGACGAGATGAAGCGCCGTATCGCGCCTGAGGTGCTGGCGGGCGACAAGATCATCGGCCTGGCCATTACCGAGCCATCGGGCGGCAGCGACGTCGCGCAATTGCGCACCAAAGCCACCCTCACCGGCAACAAATATATCGTCAACGGCCAGAAAATGTTCATCACATCGGGGATGCGCGCCGATTATCTGACCGTTGCGGTGCGAACCGGTGGGCCGGGCATGGCGGGCATCTCGCTGATGCTGATCGAAACCGACCGGCCCGGTGTGTCGCGCACCCGGCTCGACAAGATGGGCTGGCGCTGCTCCGATACCGCCGCCATTCATTTCGACGATGTCGAGGTGCCGCCGGAAAATCTCATCGGCCCGGAAAACGGCGGTTTTGCCGGCATCATGCGCAATTTCAACGGCGAACGGCTGGGCATGGCGCATGGCTGCTGCGCGATGGCGCGGGTGGCGTTGAAGGAAGCCGTTGAGTGGGCGACGACCCGCGAAACCTTTGGCAAGCGGCTGGCGCAGCACCAGTCGATCCGCATCAAGCTGGCGGATTGCCAGCGCCAGATCAACACCACCCAGGCCTGGGTCGATCTCTGTGCCTGGCAGGTCAAGACCGGCAAGGGCCTGCCCGCCGATTTCGCCATGCTGAAGGTCCAGGCGACCCGGATGCTGGAACACGTCGCCCGCGAGGCAGCACAGGTGCTGGGCGGTGCCAGCTATATCACCGGATCCAAGGTCGAACGCATCTACCGCGAGGTCCGGGTCAACGCCATCGGCGGCGGCAGCGAGGAAATCATGCTCGACCTGGCCGGCCGGCAATTGGGCTATAGCTGAGGCGCGGCAATCGATTTTATCACTCGATAATTCGTTACGGTGCCGAGTTATTTTCCTTATTTTCCTCCTTCGGCCGGTTTTTTCGACTGAATCGGGGCTTTCGGGCAGGAAACGGCCCGCCAATAATCGATTTTATCAATGAGAAAGAGCGGGGTCAGGCGGACGAAACAACGTCAGCATGTCGAAGGATCGATAACCATTCGCCGCCGTTTATAACCTGTCTGGCCAGTGTAGGACAGCGTCTGTCCGCCGATCACGCCCCCTGATACAGCACTGTCACGCTGATCCGCCGGTTGCGCGGATCATTGCGATCCTCGGGGTTGAACGGGTCGGTATCGGCCACGCCTTCGATGCGGCGGAAGCGCGCCTCGGGGACGCCGCCGGCGACCAGCGCGCGGCGCGTTGCATCGGCGCGGGCGCTGGACAGCGACCAGTTATTGCTGCCGCCGCCGGCATAGCCCAGGCCATCGGTATGGCCGCGCACCGTCAGCCGGTTGGGCATGTCGTGAAGGGCCCTGGCGACGGTGCGCACCAGCCCCGTCGCCTGGGCTGACAGGACACTGGTGCCCAGCGGGAACATCGCGAAATCGGCGCGTTCGACAAGATCGATGCGGATGCCGTCATTGACCCGCACCAGCCGCACCTGGCCCTTCAGGCCCTTCAGGGTGGGGTCCCCCGCCAGCCGCGCCGCGATGATGCGTTCGACCATGCGAAAGCGCATTTCATCGGCCGTGCGGCGGTTGCCGGGGTTGGTCTTCTTGTCGGCCGAGGCGACTTCCGCCGCCATCGGCCCGCCGCCACCGCCGCCGGCGACGGCCACGGGGCGCGGCCCGGCGAGCGTGGCGTGCGGCGCCACACCGCTTTCGGATTGCAGCGATCGCCCGCCCATGACGCCGTTCGATCCGCCGCTGTTCTTCATCTGGATGATCGTCGGGGTGAAATAATCGGCGATGCCCTTGCGCTGGTCTTCATTGGTGGCGCCGATGATCCACAACAGCATGAAGAACGCCATCATCGCGGTGACGAAATCGGCATAGGCGATCTTCCAGGCGCCGCC
>JANYCM010000319.1 GCA_025360285.1 Sphingomonadales bacterium | reverse complement strand
GCGCCGCGCAGCCGGGCGAACAGGCCGGGCGCGGGCGGCGGGGTTTCCAGCGCGTCGGCCAGCGCCTGCAACCGGTCCGCCACCGCCGCCTGCGCCGTATCGGGGCGCAGTTCACCGGCGGCGACCAGCGCCTCATAGGCGGCGCGCACGCCGGGCATCAGGTCAATCGACCTGGGTGCCGGCCACTGGACCTGGTCGCTGCGCCGCGCCGTCGTCTGCCGAGCGCGTCGGCCGCGCAATCTTGCGCATCGTGCCAGTGAAGGACGCGACGTTGACGCCTTCCTGGGTGACCAGCCCGCGTACGAACAGCATCTTGCCGGTTTCCTTCAGGATTTCTCCCGATGCCTCGATCGGCTTGCCGACGATGCCGGCCGACAGGAAATCCGTGGCGCATGACAGGGTGACGGCGGCGTGATTTTCCAACTGGCGGAAGATGAAGGCGAACATCGCCATGTCGATGAACGACATGATGAAGCCGCCATGGATATAGCCCAGGCCATTGGAATGCTTGCGATCGGTTTCCATCCGGCAGTCAACGCCGCCGCCAACCGCCTGACGAAAATAGAAATCACCGAGCAGCGAGGCAAAGCGCCCATCGGGATCGCGCCGCCAGCGCGTCCAGCCGGCATTGGGACCATCGGTGAAATGTTCGCGTGTCATGGCATGGCGATAGTGCGGTGCAGCGCGCCCGGCAACTCCCCCCCGCCCTGCCGAATAGGCTTGCCGACGATGGGGACCTATATTGTTGTGATGCGAGTCAGGCAAAGGAGCGACGGCCATGGATTTCAGCGCGGTTGACGATTTCCTGGCGGCGCATGTCGGCGGCGATGATGCGGGGCTGACGGCGGCGCTGGCACGCGCCGAGGCGGCAGGCTTGCCGGCCATTGCCGTGTCGGCGTTGCAGGGCAAATTCCTGTATTTGCTGGCGCGGTTGATCGGCGCGCGGCGGATTCTGGAAATCGGCACGCTGGGCGGTTATTCGGGTATCTGGCTGGCGCGGGCACTGGCGGGCAGCGGCCGGCTTGACACGATCGAGATTGATCCGGCCCATGCCGATGTGGCCGCGGCCAATTTTGCCGCCGCCGGGGTGGGGGACCGGGTGACCCTGCATCGCGGTGCAGCGCTGGCAGTGTTGCCGGGTCTCGCCGGCCCCTATGACATGGCGTTCATCGATGCCGACAAGCAGAACAATGCCGCCTATTTCGATTGGGCGGTGCGGCTGGCGCGGCCGGGGGCGCTGATCATTGTCGACAAGGTCGTGCGCGGCGGGGCGATTCTGGCGCCGGGGGATGACGAAAAGGCTTTGGGGACGGTGGCGCTGTTTGCGGCGTTGCAGGGCGATGCGCGGGTGGAGGCAACCGGGCTGCAATTGGCCGGGGCCAAGGGGTGGGACGGGATTGTGGTGGCGCGGGTGAAGTGATGGGTCTGTTGGGCGAAAAGCGCTGCGGCAAAGCCGCAGCGTGACGTCGGACGGGTTCGGCCGGGGAAGACCCGGCCGCCCCGCCGGCCGATCGCTCGCCGAGTCTCGCGATTTCGCCCGAACGCTTTGCGTTCAGGCTCCAATCGCTAGCCGGCTCGCTCGACCATCATGATCTTGATTTCGGCGATCGCCTTGGCCGGGTTCAACCCCTTGGGGCAGACATTGGCGCAGTTCATGATCGTGTGGCAGCGATAGAGGCGGAATGGGTCCTCCAGCGCGTCGAGGCGTTCGCCGGTCATTTCATCGCGGCTGTCGGCGAGCCAGCGATAGGCCTGGAGCAGGATGGCGGGGCCGAGGAACTTGTCACTGTTCCACCAGTAACTGGGGCACGCCGTCGAGCAGCAGGCGCACAGGATGCATTCGTACAAGCCGTCGATCTTGGCGCGATCCTCGACAGACTGGATGCGTTCCTCGCCCGATGGCGCCGGGGTGACGGTCTGCAACCAGGGTTTGATCGAGGCATATTGCGCGTAGAAATGCTTGAAATCCGGGACCAGGTCCTTGACGACTTCCATATGCGGCAGCGGCGTGATGCGCACCTCGCCCTTGATGTCCTCGATTGCCATGGTGCAGGCGAGCGTATTGGTGCCATCGATGTTCATCGAGCACGACCCGCAGATGCCCTCGCGGCACGACCGGCGGAAGGTCAGCGTCGAATCAACCTCCGACTTGATCTTGATCAGCGCATCCAGAACCATCGGGCCGGTGCTGTCGAGATCGAGCTCGTACGTGTCATAGCGCGGGTTGGCGCCATCGTCCGGGTTCCAGCGATAGATTTTGAAGGCGCGGGTGTTCTTGGCGCCCGCCGGCGCTGGATAGCGCTTGCCAGCGCTGGAAATCTTGCTGTTCGCGGGGAGAGAGAATTCGGCCATTTGAATACCTAACCTGCGTCAATTGAAGGTGGTAGAAAGCAGTACGACTGAGGCGGCTTTCCGTGTGCGAGAAAATCGGTCAGCGGCAAAGACTGCTCAAGGAGGTTGTAGCTTTTGATAACGAAAGCGTTGCCGACTTCTAAGCCAGAAAAATAGTCAAAGAATTCATTTTTGGAAACTCCGCCCGACCGGGAGGTCTTCTTCCACAGATCCTTGATAGGCAAGGTGATAGTTTCCGAAATAAATATCTCACCAACAACAGACTTTATAGGGGATGAGGAATAGACCAACGCAGTCAAACTTGATCTTTCTTTCGGAACCCTTCGCCGGAATTCAAATGACTTCCTCCCACTAAAAATCTCTTCTGCGAAACGCGGTTTAATTGACAAAATAATCTTCATCAACGCCACCCTGTTTGCATATACTCAACATTTGATTGTCGCCTATCTTCATGAACCCAGCATAAGCTTGTCGATCGATCCCAAATTTTTCAATCAAATCATGTCTAGTTATTTTCTTATTAAG
The DNA here is from genome assembly GCA_025360285.1 of Sphingomonadales bacterium. Classification (GTDB taxonomy): domain Bacteria; phylum Pseudomonadota; class Alphaproteobacteria; order Sphingomonadales; family Sphingomonadaceae; genus Sandarakinorhabdus. The sequence goes on along the minus strand of JANYCM010000319.1, from coordinate 7,391 downwards.
TGCGAAGTTGTAAGTGAAACGGATTACGTGAAAAAACTTTTTTGATTTGTATAGATCATTCAATTCATCAATTGTAAAAACACTATATGGTTCACAGTAAGCGCGGAATTCGTCGCATGTCTTAAATTCGTTGATGTTCTTATATTCTTTCAATCGACACACCGAAGTTACGACCAACCTATATTCGGCAGCACCTACACCATCACCCGTTCTGTAGATCAGAACGTTATCGCCGGCCTTCATCTGTTGCATGCCATTCATACTGGCTAGATATACTTTTTGAATACTATTTGTGTGTGATATGTCTTTGACAATATCATAGTTCTCTGTCTTCAAAATCGAGTCGGGGAAAAGTCTAGTATGCCATTTTGGATAAATAGAAACTAGCCAGTTACTTTTCCCCACACCGAGCATTGGATAACCGCCATCGTCGCCAAAGCCAGAAGTCTTAAGGCTCCTGATCATAACATTCTCAACGCCATTAATTGTCGATTTATTGGCGATTTTCGAGAAGCCATATCTTTCAAATTGTTCAATAAGCTTTTGATGCTTATCAAAGACCGTTACGTAAATATCCTTGCACTTATTTGATATAGCGTAATCAAAAGATTTCTTTAGAAACCTCTCGCCGAGCTTAGTTCCGTGGGCATCAACCTTTAAAGTTCCAATTTTTACACGGCGCGCAGGAGGCAACGGCGGATTAACGTCATCTACTTTGCCATCTTCTACTTTAAGGTATAGAAATCCACTTCTCACACCTGCGTCGTTGGCTACTATGATACAGCTTTCCTTGGCTTTAGCTTTTCGCCCAAACCAGTCTTCGAATTCGGCATAGCCCGACTTGAGAGAGTCAAAAAATGGGGCTGCAATATCAACCATGTCGAAAGTTGTCTGTAAGACTTGGCCCACGATCGTTCCCCAAAAAATCTATTCTAGAATTTCCTCAGTAAACTCGCGCTTTCGGCTTGATATACTCGATCTCGTCGGTCAGCGTGTAGGTATGCACTGGCCGCTGCGCCAGTTCCACCGAGCCGTCGCGGAACCAGCCGAGCGAGTGGTTCATGAACTTCTCGTCGTCGCGGTTGGGGAAATCTTCATGCATATGGGCGCCGCGGCTTTCGTGACGGGCCTGGGCCATGTGCATGGTCAGCACGGCCTGGCTGATCATGTTGTCGAGCTCCAGCGTCTCGATAAGGTCAGTGTTGAACACCAGGCTGCGGTCCTGGATGCCGATGTCGGCCATGCGTTGATAGACGGCGTCGATCTTGCGGGTGCCTTCGTCGAGGATTTCGCTGGTGCGAAAAACGGCGGCATTCGACTGCATGGTCTTCTGCATCGCCAGGCGGACATCGCTGGTTGGCGAGCCGCCCTTCGAATGCCGGAAGCCATCAAGGCGGCCGAGCGCCATGTCGGCCGAATCCTTGGCCAGCGGCGGATGCGCGGTGCCGGGTTTCAGCGTTTCGCCGATGCGGTGCGCGGTGGCGCGGCCGAAAACGACGAGATCGATGAGGCTGTTGGAGCCGAGCCGGTTGGCGCCGTGCACCGAGACGCACGCCGCTTCGCCGACCGCGAACAGGCCGGGGACAACGCTGTCCGGGTTGCCATCGCGCAGGGTGACGACTTCGCCGTGATAGTTGGTCGGGATGCCGCCCATATTGTAATGGACGGTCGGCGTTACCGGGATGGGTTCGCGAGTGACATCGACACCGGCGAAAATCTTGGCGGTTTCCGAAATGCCGGGCAGGCGTTCGTGGAGCACAGCCGGGTCGATATGGTTGAGGTGGAGATTGATATGATCGCCCTCCTTGCCGACGCCGCGGCCTTCGCGGATTTCCATCGCCATCGAGCGGCTGACGACATCGCGTGACGCCAAGTCCTTGGCGCTGGGGGCATAGCGTTCCATGAAGCGCTCGCCCTGGCTGTTGGTCAGGTAGCCGCCCTCGCCGCGGGCGCCTTCGGTGATGAGCACGCCGGCGCCATAGATGCCGGTGGGGTGAAACTGGACGAATTCCATGTCCTGCATCGGCACGCCGGCGCGGATCGCCATGCCGCCGCCGTCACCCGTCGAAGTATGGGCGCTGGTCGCCGAGAAATAGCAGCGGCCATAGCCGCCGGTGGCGAGCACGGTCTTGTGGCTGCGGAAGCGGTGGATGCTGCCATCGTCCATGTTGATGGCGATGACGCCGCGGCACTCCCCATCCACCATGATGAGGTCGATGGCGAAATATTCGATGTAGAAGTCCGTGCTGTATTTGAGGCTCTGCTGGTAGAGCGCGTGCAGCATGGCATGGCCGGTGCGATCGGCGGCCGCACAGGTGCGCTGCGCCGGTGGCCCGGCGCCCATGTTCTGCATCATGCCGCCGAAGGGCCGCTGATAGATGCGGCCCGCCTCGGTGCGCGAAAATGGCACGCCGAAATGTTCGAGTTCATAAACGGCGGCGGGGGCTTCGCGGCAGAGATATTCGATGGCGTCCTGGTCGCCCAGCCAGTCCGACCCCTTGACGGTATCGTACATGTGCCAGGTCCAATGGTCCGGCCCCATGTTGCCGAGCGACGCGGCGATGCCGCCCTGTGCGGCGACAGTGTGCGAGCGGGTCGGAAATACCTTGGTGATGCATGCGGTCTTCAGCCCGGCCTCGGCAATGCCCATGGCAGCCCGGAGCCCGGAGCCTCCGGCGCCGACGACGACGGCGTCATGGACATGATCGATGATCTGATAACTTGCCGCCATTATGCCGCTCCAAGTGCGATCTTGAGCACGGCGAACACGGCTGCTGCCGCCCCCGCCAATGCATAGAAATTCAATGCCAGCATCGCCAGCACCCTGGGCGCACCGTGCACATAATCTTCGATGAGCACTTGCACGCCCAGGCGAAGATGCCAGAAAACCGAGACGATAAGCAGTAGCATCGGCACCGCAGCGACAGGCTGCCGCAGCCAGAGGACGACGCTGGCATAATCCAGCGACGGCAGGCGGACGAGCGACAGCACGAACCACAGCATCAGGATAAGATTGCCGACGGCGGTGACGCGTTGCAGCCACCAGTGATGCACGCCATCCTTGGCGGCACCAAGCCCGCGGACGCGGCCCAGTTCGGTTCCGGCACCCATCGTCAAAGCCCCTTGGTCAGATAGATGGTGATCCAGGTCAGCAGGGTGAGCAGCACCGAAACGATGAAGGTCGCCGAGGCGCTGGCCTTGCTGGTGGCCAGACCATAGCCCTGGCCGGTGTCCATGATCAGGTGGCGCACGCCCGAGCACAGATGCTGGAAGAACACCCAGGTGAAGCCAAAGCCAATCAGGATGCCGATCGGGCCCTTGGCGACGCCAAGGAAGATCATATAGGCCGCCGGGCCGGTCGCAGCGGCAATCAGCCACCACAGGAACAGCAGCACGGCGCCAAAGGCCATGGCGTTACCCGTTACCCGGTGCATGATCGACACCGCCATGTGCACGCGCCATTTCCAGATGGTCAGGTGCGGTGACAAAGGTCGCGGTGCGGTCGGTCGGCCGGCCATGAATCCCCCTGGGTAAAGGCTGAAAGCCGGTGTTTTAGGCTTTCATCGCTGCAGTGCAACCGTTGATGCGCGGGTGCGGCCCCGGCGCCCGCTGTTCAAACTGCCAGCGTCAACTGGCCTTCCAGGACCTCGCGCGCCAACGGCACGGTGATATCACGGCGCAGGCCGAGCGACAGCGCATCAAGCTGCGCCACCACCGCATCCACAGCGGCAAAGCTGCGCTCCATGCGCAGCGCCAGATAGGCGATGACATCTTCCGATACGCGCAGGCCGCGATCGGCAAAGCGCTTGCGCAGCACGGCAAGCATCAGCGCATCATCGGGATCAGCCAGCGCCACTTGCGGTGTGGCAGCGAGCCGGGAGGCCAGATCGGCCAGGCTGTGCGCCCAGAATTTCGGGCGGCGCTGCGCCGTCAGCAGCAGCGGGCGACTATATGTTGCCGCGTTCCAGGCGTGAAACAGCGGTTCGCCATCGGCAACAAGATCAGCATTTTCAATAACAACGCCGCCACTGTCGGCCGCAAAAATCCCGGCGAGATGGCTTTTGCCCGAGGCCGGCGGCCCGAGCAGCAGGCAGCGCGACATGGGCCAGTCCTGCGGCCTTGCCAGCCATAGCACGGCGGCTCGGTTGGCGTCAGAGATACAGAAATCCGCCACACCGAGCCGTGCTGCATAGGCCAGTGGCAGGGGCGGCTGATCGTCGATCAGCGTGTCTGCCAGCGCTGCCACCGTCATGGCCGATAGAAATCGCTCTGGCGGTAATGCGCCAGCGCCGAACGCACCACGACGCCCAGCACCGCCGCCACCGGTACGGCGAAAAATACCCCTGCAAGCCCAGCCACTTGCCCGCCGGCGAAGACCGCGAACAGCACCCAGGCGGGATGCAGCCCGATGCGGTTGCCGATCAGATTGGGGGTCAGCACCGAACTTTCCAGCACCTGGCCAATGGCGAAAACCCCCAGCACCAGCGCCAGATGAAAGCCGTCAAAGCCGAACTGACCCAGCGCTACCAACATGCTGAGGCCCACGGCGAACATGATGCCAAGGAACGGCACGAAACCCAATATGCCCGCCAACATGCCCAAAACAATGGCATAATCCAGTCCGACGATGCTCCAGCCAACGGCATAATAGATGCCCAGCGTCAGGCAGACCAGGGATTGCCCGCGGACAAAGCCCGACAGGGCGGCGTCTGAATCGTGGAGCAGTTTCTGAATCACCGGCAATTGCCGGCGCGGCCACCAGCTTTCGACACTGGCCAGAATGCGCGGCCAGTCGCGCAGCAGATAAAACGCCACGATCGGCGTCACCACGACAAAAGTCACAATGTTTACAAAGGCAAGGCTGCCGGCCAGGATCGGCCCCAGCGCGTCGCTGAGCCAGCTGAGGCCGCGATTGGTCAGGTTGGTGATGACTTCCTGGCTTTGCGCGGCACCGGCGGTGCGGCGCAGCAGGCGTTCCAGCATCGGCGTCGTGCTCTTGATCAGGCCGGGCAATGTATCGATCAATTGAAACACCTGCGCCTGGATGATCGGCGCGCTCGCCAATATCACGCCGACAAGCGCAATGAGGAACAATATCAACACGATGGCCGATGCCAACCAGCGCGGCCAGCCCCAGCGTTGCAGCCGCCGCGCCGGCGGATCGAGCAGATAGGCAACGACAAAACCCGCGATGAACGGCCCGACGACACTGCGCGACGCCCAGAACAAGGCCCCGAAACCGACCAGCAGCAACAGCCAGCCCCAATGAATGCGCGGCAGGCTGAGCCGGTCGGCGAGCGACAGGCCCTGCGCGGCGGGGTCACCGGGAACCGGGTTATTATCGGGTTTTTCGGGGATGTTTCCGGTCATTTCCAGGGTCTTCACCGGGTCTTGGGCAGCAAGTCAACCGGGCGCGGCGGTAGCGGGCGCGGTTCGGCCGGGCGTCGCGGCGGGGATGCCCCTGCCACAGACGGCAAAACCGGTGCCGCCGGGCGCGGCCGAACATCGGTTGGTGCCGCCGGGCGCGGCAAAACCGCTGCTGGTGCCGCCGGCCGCGGCAAAACATTTGTCGGTGCCGCGGGACGCGGCAAAACCGCTGCTTGTGCCGCTGGCTGCGGCACGGGCACATCACCCTCCCGCCGTCGCCGCAGCACCATCTGGCCATTTTCGCTGGCCAGTCGCAGCCCCTTGCCATCGAGCGCATAGAGCAGCGTTTCATAACTGCCGGCATAGCTGAGCAACATGTGCGACGTGCCGCCCAGTGACAGGCTGGTCATCGTTACCCCGGTGACGCCGGCGGTGCCGCGTATCGCCGTTTCCAGCGCCGTGGCGGCGGCGCCATCGGGGGTCGCCATCGCCACATCGATACTGGTGCTGGCGCTGCTCTCATCCCCGCCGCTCTCGCCGCTCATCGCCGCGCCGATCAGCGGGGCTTCGGCGAGCACCGGGGTCAGATCATGTGCCAGATCGGGTTCACTGCGCAGCCGGCCATCGCGCAGCGCCACCCCATAGATATCATCGATGCCGCGCACCGCGGCATCGAGCATGGCGTCCAGCCCGGCATCATCGGCGGCGGTCAGTTCGAACCGGCCAAGCTCCGTCGCATCCGGGCCATGCCGGGCAATGAACGTCGCGCGGATCGGGCCGCCCGGCCAGGCCCGCACCAGCCGGGCTTCGGCGGTCAGCACATCGACGGCATCGAAACGGTTGAGGATGCTGCGCCAGCTCGTCCGGTCGCTGCGCGTCACCTGCCAGCCGGTCAGCACGATATTGTCACCGGCCGAGCCCGACGCTGTCACATAATCGATCGGCGTCACCGCATCGCGATAGCGCTGCCAGGCAGCGCGCCACGGCGTTTTCGCCTGATACAAAGTCCGCACCGCGCCATCGCTGAACAGTGGCAGCAACAGCATCGGCGGCGATTGCAGCGCGCCGCTACCGCCGCCGCCGACAAACTCGCTGGTCCGCGATCGATCGAACACCACCCCCAGCTTGGCGATGTAGCGCGTCATCGAAAAGCGTTCGCCCTGGCTTTCGATGCCGGCGACAATGCCATCGAGCTGGCCATCGCTCAGCCGCGGCGCCGCCGCCGGGGCACCCCCGGTCAGCCGCGCCCACAGCAAGGGCCAGGCCTTGCGCTGGGCAATGCGATAGGCGGTGATGCGCGCCGCATCCGGCGTGGCGGCAACGACATCGACGGCGATGCCGCCAATCGCATAGGCACTGCCGCCCTCATCCTGGGCGCGCAGCGGCAAAGCCACGAGCAGCGGGGCGACGAGCAGCGCCAGCAAGAGAGCCCAAGCCTTCACACCGCCGTTCTAGCGACGCCCCGGCGAATGCCAAGCCCGAAGCTTGGCCGCAGCGGCCGCCGGCGCTAAGGATCGCCCATGTCGAACCACAAACCGCCTACATATGCCCCCCTGACCTACGCAGACGCTGGCGTCTCGATTGCCGCCGGCAATGCGCTGGTCAGGATGATCGCGCCGCTGGCCCGCGCCACCGCCCGTCCAGGCGCCGACGCCGAACTTGGCGGTTTCGGCGGCTTTTTCGATCCACGCGCGGCGGGGTTCAAGGACCCGTTGCTGGTCGCCGCCAATGATGGCGTGGGCACGAAACTGAAACTCGCCATCGATACCGGCCGGCATGAGACTGTGGGGATCGATCTGGTCGCCATGTGCGTCAATGACCTGATCGTCCAGGGCGCCGAACCACTGTTTTTCCTCGATTATTTTGCCAGCGGCAAGTTGGAACTGGAAACCGCCACGGCGGTCGTTGCCGGCATTGCCGAAGGCTGCCGCATCGCCGGCTGCGCGCTGATCGGCGGCGAAACCGCCGAAATGCCCGGCATGTATGCGCCGGGTGACTATGACCTTGCTGGCTTTGCCGTTGGC
>JANYCM010000312.1 GCA_025360285.1 Sphingomonadales bacterium | reverse complement strand
CTTGCCGATAGCCAGAAACGGCCGGGAGTCTTCCTTGCCCGGCGGCGCGTCCATCAACACGGCGGTGCGATCCGGTGCATGGACACGAAAATAGCGGCGGAAGGAGGCGTCGCCGGCAAGCGGCGCGATGCGCGCATCGGCCCAGCCATGCCGCGCCAGGAAGGCCGGCGCGGTATCGGGTGGAATCATGTTGGGAGGAGTGGTGGCCACCGGCCTTCCCAAGCCGGGGGCGCTGCCCAAGTCAAGTGGCGAACCGCATCGCCGCTGCCGGCAATGGCCAGCCGCAGCGCGTCAGCGGGCAGTCGTGACCCCAGCCGCTCAGGCCATTCGATGATCAATACCGCCGATGTTTCGAACAACCCCAGCGCGTCGGCATCATCGGAGCTGTCCAGCCGGTAGAGATCGACATGCCAGACCGACAATCGCACGTCGGGAGGGTCATAGCTCTGCACCAGCGTATAGGTCGGCGACGGCACCTCGCCGGGCCAGCCGAGCACGCCAATCAGCGCGCGGGCGAAGGTGGTTTTTCCGGCGCCAAGATCGCCGTGCAGGGCGATGATGTCGCCGGGGCGGAGCACAGCGGCGAGCCGGGCAGCGATCGCCGCCATCGCTGCTTCGGTTGCGACGGCAAGGCCCGTCACTCCAATGCCCCCGGCAATCGCAGAAATCGGGCGGCATTGTCGTGGAGAATGTCGCGCTTCTGCGCGGCCGACAGGAACGGCGCCATCTCGATGGCCGCTATGGCCACGGGAATGGCATCGGGCCAGACCATCTGGTCCGATCCGAACATGATGCGCCGGCCAAATCCCGCCTCGACAAGTCGTTGCAGGTGGCGATGGAACTCGGCGCGCGGCAACACATAATCGATGACCCCCGTATCGACATAGACCTGGGGGTGGGCATAGAGCAGCGCGACCATGGTGTCGGCCATCGGCCAACCGGCGTGCATCACATAAAGGCGCAGCTTCGGATGCCGGACCAGGACGTTCTCAAGCAACAACGGGTTCGACAGCGCCATGCGATAGGCTGCCAGGCCCGGCACATAGGGCGCACCTGGCGGCCCTGGGCCCATGTGAATGGCAACAGGCACATCGAGTTCTTCGGCAAGCGCCCAATAGGGTTCCAGTCGCGGATCGTCCGGGCCGACGCCATCATATTGGAACGCCAGCTCACCGATGACCTGCAACTGGCCCCTGGCATGAAGTTCGCGCAGACGGGCGACGGGTATCAGGTCGCCCATGCCAAAACCGACACCGGGGATGATGCGATCGGGCGCCGCCTTTTGCCAGCGCGCCACCATTTCCGGGCTGCCGCTGGTTACCGCTGTGATGTTGTAGCAGTCCAGCATGGCAAGCGAGCGCTGGCGCAAATCGTCATCATCCTTTGCCGACCAGATCGGATGGGCACAGGGGGGTTGCTTGAAAAACGCCATGGCGCTGGTGGCCGCTTCCAACCGGGTGTCGCGCGACGGAAACGGGCCGTATGGCGCGCAGACCGCTACCGGCGGCGGGCCCTGGTCGGCGGCCTGCAACGCATGCAGATGCATGTCGATGATCGGCGCCGGGGCGGCCCCTGCAATGCCGGCCGATGATAGAGCGGCAATGGCGATCAGAATCCTGAGCATGGGCACCCCTTGCGCTGTTCTTGGCAAGCAGGCCCCATGAACTCAATAGCGGTAATGGTCCGGCTTGAACGGCCCGCTGGTGCTGACACCGATGTAGCCGGCCTGCTTCTCGCTCAACTTGGTCAGTTTCACGCCAAGCTTTTCAAGATGCAGCATCGCCACCTTTTCATCGAGATGCTTGGGCAACACATGGACACTGTTGTCATATTTGCCCGCCGGCGCGGTCCATAGTTCGATCTGCGCCAGCACCTGGTTGGTGAAGCTGGCCGACATGACGAAGGACGGATGGCCGGTGGCGCAGCCGAGATTGACGAGGCGGCCCTTGGCGAGAACGATGATCTGGTTGCCGCCCGGGAATTCGACAATGTCGGTGCCTGGCTTCACTTCGGTCCATTTATAGTTGGACAGCGCCGAAATCTGGATTTCGCTGTCGAAATGCCCGATGTTGCAAACGATGGCGTTGGACTTCATCGCCTGCATATGGTCGGCGGTGATGACATCGGCATTGCCGGTCGCCGTGACGAAGATATCGGCGCGGGTGACGGCTTCCTCCATCGTCACGACTTCAAAGCCTTCCATCGCCGCCTGCAGCGCGCAAATGGGATCGATTTCGGTGACCATGACGCGCGCGCCGCCGTTGCGCAGTGACTGGGCGCTGCCCTTGCCGACATCGCCGAAGCCGGCAACACAGGCGACCTTGCCGGCGAGCATCACGTCGGTGGCGCGGCGGATGGCATCGACGAGCGATTCCTTGCAGCCATAAAGATTGTCGAACTTCGACTTGGTAACGCTGTCGTTGACGTTGATCGCCGGGAACGGCAGCTCGCCCTTCTTGGCGATTTCATACAGGCGGTGGACGCCCGTGGTGGTTTCTTCCGAAACGCCCTTCAGGTTCTTGACGGTTTCGGTCAGATAACCAGGGCGCGCCTTGATGAAGGCCTTGAGCGCACGCTGGAATTCGACTTCTTCCTCGTTTTCCGGCTCGCCCATCACCTGGCCGGCTTCAAGCTTGGCGCCCCACAAGGCGAACATCGTCGCGTCGCCGCCATCATCGAGGATGATGTTCGAGGTGGTGTCACCCCAATCGAAGATGCGGCCGACATAGTCCCAATAATCCGCGAGGCTTTCGCCCTTGATGGCATAGACCGGGATACCGCGCGCCGCGATCGCCGCCGCGGCATGGTCCTGTGTCGAAAAGATGTTGCACGTCGCCCAGCGCAGTTCGGCGCCGAGTTCAGCGAGGGTTTCAATCAGCACGGCAGTCTGGATCGTCATGTGCAGCGAACCGGTAATGCGCGCGCCGGCCAGCGGCTTTGACGCACCGAATTCGCGGCGCAGTGCCATCAGGCCGGGCATTTCGGTTTCGGCAATGTTGATTTCGCGGCGGCCGAATTCAGCGAGGCCGATATCGGCAATGGCATAGTCAGTAAGCGTCGAAGCGGGTTGGGTCGCCATGGCGGGAATCCTGTCGGTCGGGAGATGAGCGCGGCATAGGCGGCAGCGACCATGCGAGCAAGCATAAAGATATCTTTATATGATCTGCCAGCGCCTCGCAGCGGCTCTTCCCCTGCCGGCGCGCGCGGTTATAGTGGCGGCAGCATTTGGCGGGGAACAGCAATGGCGATCCAGGATTGGTGGATGACGGCGGTGCCGATCATCACGGCGGTGGGCCTCAAGATCGTCGGCGCGGTCATTCTCTACATGGTCGGGCGCTGGCTGATCAGCTTTGCCATCGGCATTTTGACCCGCGTGCTGACGGCCCGGCACTTCGATCCCACTTTGCAGCGTTATATCGCCAACATCTTGGCGGTGCTGCTCAATATCGTGCTTGTCGTCGCCATTCTGGGCTATTTCGGCGTCGAAACCACCAGCTTTGCCGCGCTGCTTGCCGGTGTCGGCCTCGCCATCGGCGCAGCCTGGTCGGGGCTGCTAGGCAATTTCGCCGCCGGGGCCTTTCTGGTCATCTTCCGGCCCTACAAGGTCGGCGATTATGTCGTGGCAGCCGGCATCGAAGGCACGGTGACCGAGATCGGGCTGTTCAACACGACGATCACCAGCCCCGACAATGTCCAGACGATTGTCGGCAACGCCAAGGTTTCGGGCGACACGATCAAGAATTTTTCCGCCCATGATTACCGCCGCGTCGATCGTACCGCGCAACTGGCCTTTGGCGTCGATCCGCTTGATGCCATCGCTCGCCTAAAACCGGCGCTGGCCGCTATCCCCAATGTGGTTGCCAACCCGGCGCCCGATGTGGAGATCATCGATTTTAACGCTCTCGGCACGGTGCTGGCGGTGCGGCCCTATTGCCATACCAGCCATTATTGGCAGGTCTATTTCGATACCAACAAGCTGATCGCCGCGACCTTTGGCGATGCCGGCTATGCGGCACCCTATAATATCCAGGGCACCCGGTCGGCGTGATGCTGCGTCCCTTATTTGCCGCGCTTTTTCTGGGTTTTTCCACTATGTCCGCCGCTGCGCCGCTCACCTATCCCG
>JANYCM010000310.1 GCA_025360285.1 Sphingomonadales bacterium | reverse complement strand
CCCAAGGTCGCCGAACCCGTTGCCGCCCCGGCACCAGCGCCCGTGGAAATCAAGGCCGAAGCCCCCGCCCCGGTCGCGCCCAAGCCTGCACCGCCGGCGGCCACCGCGCGTCCCGCCGCCCGCGCTGATGCGCGTCCTGGCGCCCGTCCCGCCGCCGCGCCGCCGCGCCGCGCGGCGCCCAATGACGGCCTGACCGCGCAGGAACGCCTGGCGCTGATGCTGCGCCAGGCCGAGGAAGACCGGCTGCGCGCCGCCGAGGAAGCCCGCATCCGCGAGGAAGCCGCCAAGGCCGAAGCCGCCGAGGCCGAACGCCAGCGGCTGGAAGAAAAGCGCCTGGTCCAGGAAGAACTCGCCACCCGTCCCGATCCGGTGGCATCCGAAACCCCGATGTCGCTTGTCGAACTGGACGAGGAGGAAGAGCGCCTGCGCGTCCGCGCGCTGCCCGGCCGCAAGCCGGATCTCGCCGCCAAGCCGGCGCGCCTGCGCATGGGCGATGATCGCCGCCAGTCGGGCAAGCTGACGGTCACCCGCGCGCTCGATTCGGATGACAGCACTCGCACGCGCAGCCTTGCCGCGCTGCGCCGCGCCCGCGAAAAGGAACGCGGCCGGCTCGGCTCACAGGCCAAGCAGGTCCGCGACGTCACGGTGCCCGATCGCATCACCGTTGCCGAACTTGCCAACCGCATGGCCGAACGCACCTCCAATGTCGTGCGCCTGCTCGCCCGCATGGGCGTGCCGTCGGCCGCTGTTGACGAGATCGACCAGGATACCGCCGAACTGGTGCTGACCGAATTCGGCCACAACATCATCCGCGTCTCCGAATCCGATGTCGAAATCGGCATGGTCGGCGACGCCGATGTCGATGATCATCTGCTGCCGCGGCCGCCGGTTGTCACCATCATGGGCCATGTCGATCACGGCAAGACGTCATTGCTCGACGCGCTGCGCGGCACCAATGTCGTCAAGGGCGAAGCCGGCGGCATCACCCAGCATATCGGCGCCTATCAGATCACCACCAAGTCGAAGGACAAGATCACCTTCCTCGATACGCCGGGCCATGAAGCCTTTACGGCGATGCGGGCGCGCGGCGCCGGCATCACCGATATCGTCGTGCTGGTCGTCGCCTGGGATGACGGCATCATGCCGCAGACCATCGAGGCGATCCAGCACACCAAGGCCGCCGGCGTGCCGATGATCGTTGCCATCAACAAGATGGACAAAGCCGGGGCGAATGCCGAAAAAATCCGCACCGCGCTGCTACAATATGATGTCCAGGTCGAAGCCATGGGCGGCGACGTCCAGGATGTCGAAGTCTCCGCCACCCAGAAGACCGGGCTGGATGAACTGATCGAAAAGATCCTGCTTCAGGCCGAAATCCTCGAACTGAAGGCCAATCCCGATCGCGCCGCCGAAGGCACCGTCATCGAATCGCGCCTCGACAAGGGCAAGGGGCCGCTTGCCACCGTCCTCGTCCGCCGCGGCACGCTGAAGCGCGGCGACATTTTCGTCATGGGCCAGGAATGGGGCAAGGTCCGTGCGCTGGTCGACGACAAGGGCGCCCAGATCAAGGAAGCCGGGCCGTCACTGCCCGTCGAAGTGCTCGGGCTGACCGGTGTGCCGATGGCCGGCGACATTGTCACGGTTGTGGAAAACGAAGCCCGTGCCCGCGAAGTGGCGGATTACCGGGCCGGCGTTGCCAATGCCAAGCGCATCGAACAGGAACCGGCCAACCTGGAAACCATGTTCAGCGTGCTGCGTGCCGCCAAGGCGCAGACCTATCCGCTGGTCATCAAGGCCGATACGCAGGGTTCGGCCGAAGCCATTGCCGGGGCGGTCAACAAGATTTCGACCGATCTCATCAAGGCCAAGGTGCTGCTGTCGTCGGTCGGCGGCATCACCGAATCGGATGTGACGCTGGCCAAGGCCAGCGGCGCGCCGATCATCGGCTTCAACGTCCGCGCCAATGCCAAGGCCCGCGAAATCGCCCAGCGCGATGGCGTTGCCCTTAAATATTATGATGTGATCTATGATCTGATCGATGATGTGAAGGCGGCAATGGCCGGCCAGCTTGGTCCCGAACTGCTCGAAAATGTCGTCGGCCGCGCGCTGGTGCTGGAGGTTTTCCAGGCCGGCAAGATCGGCAAGGCGGCGGGTATCCGCGTCACCGAAGGCTTCATCAAGAAAGCCCTGCGTGCCCGTGTCATGCGCGACGATGTCATCATCTACAATGGCTCGATCGCCTCGCTGCGCCGCTTCAAGGATGATGTGGCGGAGGTCAAATCGGGGTTTGAATGCGGGATCACCATCGAAGGGTCTTCGGATGTGAAGCCGGGCGATATTGTTGAAACCTTCGAAGTGGAATCGCGCGAGCGAACCCTCTGACCTGCTTCTCCCCTCCCGCCAGCGGGAGGGGAGCGATTTTGCCCTCTTGAACGATCAGAACCCCATGCCCCGCTCCACTCCTGACGCCGCCGGCCGCTCGATCCGCCTGCAACGCATTGGCGAACAGGTCCGCCACGCCATTGCCGAGGTGCTCGGCCGCGGCGAACTGCGTGACGAACTGCTCGCTCGCACCATCGTCTCGGTCAGCGAGGTCCGCGTCACCGCCGATCTGCGCCACGCGACGGTGTTCGTGAAGGCGCTGGGCGGCGGCGACGACCAGGCCGTGGTGAAGGCGCTGGCCAGCCACGCGCGCTATCTGCGCGGCGAAGTCGCCCGGGCGCTGGCGACCAAATATACCCCCGACCTGCGCTTCCGCCCCGATGAAAGCTATGACGCCGGCGCCCGTATCGACGCGATTTTGCGCCGCCCCGGCATCGCCCGCGACCTGGAACCCGAAGTGCGGCTGCCCAAACTGACCGATTATGACGAGGACGACGATGGCTGAGCTGTATGTGCCGCTCGCCGCCGGCGACGTGGTGCTGGTGCCGCTCGCCGAAACCCACCGCGAGGCGCTGCGCCGTGTCGCCGCCGCCGATGCCGATATCTGGCAGATGTACCCCTATTCGATGGCCGGCGACCATTTCGATCCGTCGTTCGACAGGATGCTGACCGGCCCGCGCCGCGCCTATGCGGTGTTCCGGGACAAAGCGCTGGTCGGCTGCACCAGCTGGTATGACCATGATGCCGCCAACAAGGTCGTCGCCATCGGCGGCACCTTCCTCCATCCCGATGTGCGCGGCAGCGGCTTCAACCTCGCCCTGAAACGCCTGATGATCTGCCACGCCCGCGCCTGCGGCATCGTGCGCATCGTCTTCGATGTCGATGTCCGCAACACGCGGTCGCAGGCGGCAGTGCGGAAATTGGGCGCCAGACTCGACGGCATATTGCGCCAGAACAAGATCACCTGGACCGGCCATGTGCGCGATACCTGCGTGTTTTCGCTGCTGCCGGGGGAAGAGTCGGCGTTGCTGCGGGAAGGGTGACGGGTTGCGCTCCGCTCCAACTGGTCATATGTATCTGACCAGTTGGAGAATGACATGGCGACCGCCTTTGAAAAGACCGTCAGCGCGACCGAATTCAAGGCCAAATGCCTCGATCTGATGGCGCAGGTCCACAGTGGCGAACTGCGCCGCATCCACATCACCAAGCGCGGCAAGCCGTTCGTTGCCGTATTGCCCGATAGCGATGGCGGTGCCGACGAAAAGCCCTGGACGGCGGAATCGATTTTTGGCTGCATGAAAGGCAGCGTCAATATCCCCGCCGACTATGATTGGGAGGTGCCGCTGTACAGTGATGCTGACCGCGCCGAGCAGGAGGCGCGTTTCGAAGAGAAATTCCAGCATCTGCTGTGATTCTCCTCGATACCAATGCGCTTATCCGTATCACGCAAGACATGCCGCTGCGTTTGGCGGCACGTTCTGCCGTGATCGACGCGGCCAACGCCGGGACTTTGGCCGTGTCGGCGACATCGGCCTGGGAAGTCGGCTTGCTGGCGACGCGAACCGGCAACAGCCGTCTGATCTTCGCCGAAGACGCCCGGCGCTGGTTTGCCAGGGCCATCGACCGCATGCGCCTGATCGTCCTGCCGATGACCGCCGAGGTTTTGCTCGATGCCGCCTATCTGCCGGGCGATTTGCACAAGGACCCGTCAGACCGCTGGATCATCGCTGTCGCCCGACATCACGGTGCAACATTGGTCACGTCTGACAAGCGCATCCTTGGCTATGCCGCAGAGGGTCATATCAAGGCGATCCGCGCGTGACTGACGCGCGCCCGGCAATCAACGGCTGGCTGATCCTCGACAAGCCCATCGGCCTGTCCAGCGCCCAGGGCGTGGCCGCGGTGAAGCGCATCCTGCGCGGGCAAGGCATGCGGCCGGATCGCATCGGCCATGGCGGCACGCTCGATCCGCTGGCGACCGGCGTGCTGCCGGTTGCAATTGGTGAAGCGACGAAACTCGCGGGGCGGATGCTTGATGCGACCAAGGCGTATGATTTCACCGTGCAATGGGGCACGGCGACGGCCACCGAGGATGCCGAGGGCGCCGTCACCGCCACATCCGATGTACGGCCCACCGGTGCCGAAATCGCCGCCATCCTGCCGCGCTTCACCGGGCCGATCGACCAGGTGCCGCCGGCGTTTTCCGCGCTCAAGGT
>JANYCM010000309.1 GCA_025360285.1 Sphingomonadales bacterium | reverse complement strand
ATGCGTCCCAACATAAGCCCGCTCCTGTTGTTGACTGCCGGCACGCCGGCACCGTCGAAACACGGGGTACCGCCGCCGGTTCCCGCGTGCTCGAAGCTACAGGATGACAAGCCAGCTCGGCTCGGGCAAGCTGGCTGTGGTGGCAAGGGGTTGGGGTTGACGATGGCGACAGCGGGCACGGCAGGCACAACAACGCGCACAGGCGGCATCGGCGGGCTGTTCGACAGGCTGCTGCCCGATCGGCTGCTGGCGCTGCTGTCGGCGATCCTGCTGGGCTTTGTCATCGCGGCGCTGCTGCGCGGCATGGCGGATTGGCCGCGGCTGCCGCTGGTCATCTGGCCGCATCTGGCAACGATCATGCTGGCGCTGGCGCTGACGCCGGTGATGCTGCTGCGCCGCAAGGGTGATCGCCGGCACCGGGTGCTCGGCTATGTCTGGGTGGCGGCGATGGCCGGTACGGCGCTGATCAGCTTTGCCATCCGTTTTTCCAACAATGGCAATTTCAGCGTCATACACATCATCTCGCTGTGGACGCTGCTCAACGTCCCGCTGATCATCATCCGGGCGCGGCAGCACAATGTCGTCAAGCACCGCCGCGCCGTGCGCGGGCTGGTCGTCGGTGCGCTGCTCGTCGCCGGCTTCTTCACCTTCCCGTTCGGCCGCCTGCTCGGGCATTGGCTGTTTGCCTGACGGCGGGGGCTGTTTGCCTGACGGCAGGGGCTGTCTAGGCTTTACGCCACGAACATCAGCCCCAACGCCTCGGCAACCGCTTTGTGGCGGATATGGCCGGCGGCGACATTCAGCCCGGCCGCCAGGTGCGGGTCGGCGGCCATGGCCCTGTCGGCACCCATGTCGGCCAACCGCAGCACGAACGGCAACGTCGCATTGTTGAGCGCAAAGGTGGAGGTGCGCGCCACCGCGCCCGGCATGTTGGCGACGCAATAATGGATAATGCCGTCAATGACATAGACAGGGTCAGCGTGCGTCGTCGCCCGGCTGGTTTCAAAACAGCCACCCTGGTCGATGGCGATATCGACCAGCACCGAGCCGCGCTTCATCAGCTTGAGCATGTCGCGGTTGACCAGCTTCGGCGCTGCCGCACCCGGAATCAGCACGGCGCCGATGACGACATGGGCGCGGGCGATAGCCGCGGCGATGGCAGCGCGCGAGGAAAAGGCAGTCTTCACCCGGCCGTCGAACATGTCGTCGATTTCGGCCAGCCGCGCCGTTGAAATGTCATAGATCGTCACATCGGCGCGCAGGCCCACCGCCATTTGCGCGGCATTCACCCCCGACACACCGCCGCCCAATATGGCCACCCGGCCTGGCGCCACACCGGGCACGCCGCCCAGCAAGATGCCGCGGCCGCCCTGTTCCTTCTCCAGATAATGCGCACCGACCTGCACCGCCATGCGCCCGGCCACCTCCGACATCGGCCGCAGCAGTGGCAGCCCGCCGCGCGCATCGGTGACGGTTTCATAGGCGATGCAAATGGCGTGGCTGGCCAGCAGCGCCTCGGCCTGGGGCTTGTCAGCAGCGAGGTGGAGATAGGTGAACAACGTCTGGCCGGGGCGCAGCCAGGCGCATTCGTGCAGCTGCGGTTCCTTCACCTTGACGATCATGTCGGCGGCGGCGAACACGGAAGCGGCATCCGGGGCGATGCGGGCGCCGGCGGCGACATAATCGCCATCGGTGAAATCAATCCCCGCCCCGGCGCCGGTTTCGACCAGCACCTTATGGCCGCGCGCCGTCAGCTCGGCGACCGAGGGCGGAGTCAACCCGACGCGATATTCATGCACCTTGATTTCGCGCGGCACGCCGACAAGCATCGCAACCTCCCACAATGAACCAGCGGCCACATTAGCGGTTCAAGGCCGTGGGTAACAGGAAACATTGCCGCTGCATTGCAGCATTGCCATGCCTGTGTTACCGCGCCGCGCGCTGGGTTTGGGGACAGAAGTGACAATGTCGGGCGACAGTGCGGCGGCGACAACCAGCGGCTATCAACCCCATGCGCCGCAGGGCACGACGCGGCTGGCCATGGGTGCCATCGGCGTGGTGTTCGGCGACATCGGCACCAGCCCCCTATATGCGCTGAAGGAATCCTTCACCGGCCATCACAAGCTTGTCGTTGATTCGCTTCATATTTTCGGCATCATGAGCCTGGTGTTCTGGACCATGACGTTGATCGTCACGGTCAAATATGTGCTGCTCATCCTGCGCGCCGATAACCGCGGCGAAGGCGGCAGCCTGGCGCTGCTGGCGCTGATTTCACGCCTGTCCCCCGGCAATGAACGGGCGCGCTGGCTCACCCTGCTGGGCATTCTCGCCACCGGGCTGTTTTTTGGCGATGCGATCATCACCCCGGCGGTGTCGGTGCTGTCGGCGGTGGAGGGGCTCATCGTTGTCGATGCGCGCATGGCGAATCTGGTGCTGCCGGCGGCCATCGCCATATTGATCGGGCTGTTCCTGCTTCAGGCGCGGGGTTCTGCCAAGGTCGGGGCGTTGTTCGCGCCGATCATGCTGGTGTATTTCGTGGTGATTTCCGCCATGGGAATTAACCAGTTGATCCACCGGCCCGATGTGCTCCAGGCGGTCAATCCGGTCTGGGCGGTGCGCTTTCTGGCGCATGATCCGATGCTGGCGTTCCTCGCCCTTGGCTCCGTCGTGCTGTCGGTGACCGGGGCGGAGGCGCTCTATGCCGATATGGGGCATTTCGGCCGGCGCCCGATCCAGATTTCCTGGCTGTATTTCGTCATGCCGGCGCTGCTCTTGAACTATTTCGGCCAGTCGGCGCTGTTGCTCCAGAACCCGCAAGCCATTGAAAACCCGTTCTTCCTCATGGTCCCCGAAAACCTGCGCCTGCCGCTGGTGGTGCTCGCCACCATGGCGACGGTGATCGCCAGCCAGGCGGTGATTTCGGGCGCTTTCTCGGTGACGCAGCAGGCGGTGCAGCTCGGCCTGCTGCCGCGCATGAAGATCACCCACACCTCGGCATCGGCCGCCGGGCAGATCTATATTCCCATCGTCAACTGGGTGCTGATGGCCTTTGTCATCATGCTGGTGCTGGGCTTCAAATCGTCGAGCAACCTGGCGTCGGCCTATGGCATTGCCGTTACCGGCACGATGCTGATCACCACGTTGATGATGACCATGCTGGAATTGACGGTATGGCGCTGGAATCGTTGGCTGGTGTTCGCCTCGGCGGCGGTGTTCCTGACGATCGACACGGCGTATTTCGCCTCCAACCTGACCAAGATCGTCGATGGCGGCTGGTTCCCGCTGCTGATCGGCGCCGTGGGTTTCACCTTCCTGACGACCTGGGCCAAGGGCCGCGGCCTGATGATGGAACGGCTGCGCGAAAGCGCCATGCCGATGGATGTGTTCATCAAATCCGCCGCCAGCGCCGCGACGCGCGTCGCCGGCACCGCGGTGTTCATGACGACATCACCCACCGGCGTGCCCCATGCCCTGTTGCATAATTTGAAACATAACAAGGTGTTGCATGACCGCATCATGATCCTGACGGTGGTCATCGAGGAAATCCCCTATGTCTCCGACGAGGATCGCATCGGGGTGCGGGACCTGGGATCGAACTTCTACCGCATCCTGATCCGCTATGGATTCATGCAGGAAATCGACATTCCGGCGATCCTGAAAAAGGTCGAAAACTGCGGCCCGAAGCTGAAAATGATGGAAACCAGCTTCTTCCTGTCCCGCCAGACGCTGTTGGCCAGTGACCGGCCGGGCATGGCGCTGTGGCGCGAACATCTGTTTAGCTGGATGATGCGCAACGCCGAAAGCGCCATGGACTTCTTCAAGCTGCCCACCAACCGCGTCGTCGAACTGGGCAGCCAGGTCGAGATTTGATTTTTCGTCAAACCACTGAAATTACAGGATTTTACGGGGTTTTTCGGGCGTTTTTCCGGATCGCCGTCGGTTGCGGCGGGTATCGCCGCCGGGTGTGGGGGTAGTCTGGCCGGCTCGGCACCGGGCGTGGCGGGATCGCGGGCGGGTGCGGCTGCGGCGGTCTTTGACGCGAATTGTCTCCTGTGGGAGACAGGTGATCGTCGTCCGGGCCAGCCTTGGC
This sequence comes from Sphingomonadales bacterium, assembly GCA_025360285.1. GTDB lineage: Bacteria > Pseudomonadota > Alphaproteobacteria > Sphingomonadales > Sphingomonadaceae > Sandarakinorhabdus. Next base: position 1,876 of record JANYCM010000309.1, on the reverse strand, counting down.
CGCAACAACGGAGTGGCGAACCATGACCGACGATACGCCCGACCCCATCATCACCGACCACCTTACCGAGGATGCCGTCGCGGTCGCCTATCTCGACGCAGCCCTGGCCTCGGGCAGCGCCGCCTATGCCGCCCATGCCCTGGGCCAGGTCGCCCGCGCCCGCGGCATGACCCGCATCGCCCGCGACGCCGGCCTGAGCCGTGGCTCGCTGTACGGCGCGCTGGACGCGAAAGGTAACCCGAGCCTGGCGACCGTGATGGAGGTGATGCGGGCGCTGGGGTTTCGGCTGGGGGCGGTGGGGGTGGATTAGGGCGATTCAGCCCTCATTCGCTATCAGCACAAAGGCTTGTTTGACGTCGCATTTTCGCTTTTTGCCATGGCGCCAATGAGATTCACCGGCAACAGCAGCAGCGCGCCGAAGAGACTGTCGCCGCGGTTGATCTTCAACTTCGGATTGCCATCTTCTTTCAGGGCTTGTTTGGCCAGAACACAAGTATGGGCTGCAATGACGGTGTTTACATTGGCTACGATGGATTGAAAATTATAATCAATCCCCTGTTGGAAGGCATCTTTTTGGACAAAGTCCTTGCCGCTGAGTCGGTCGCTCAGCATGACTTCAATTTCAAAGGCATAGCCAACTTTGATCGATCGGGTCCAATTGTTGGGGCAGTTGCCGTTCGCATCGATTTTCTGGACCTGGACTTCTTTGGCACCTTGCGGCAAATATGAACATTGTGCGACGCTCAGGCTGTTTTCGGGCGCGATCGATACCTTTGTCGAGAAAACCTGGGAGGGGTAGGGCCCCCGGTCGTTCGGTCCATAAGTCGCTTCAAAAAGTTTGGTCCGGGCAATTTCCTCCGTAAGGCGCTGCCCGATCACCCCCTGTTGGGCGGCCATCGTGACGCCATCAACTTCGCCCAATTTATAAAAGGGATTGTTCAGTACCTTAACGGGATTATATTCGATGTTTATCTTTGATATTTGTGCGATTTTCTTGTTGCCCTGTAACGCCAGGAAATAATTCTCCACCAGCTTGTTGATAACGTCAAATCGCAAGGCGGTCGTAATGCCGGCGCCCTTGCCATCATTGCCTTCTGTGCTCAGCACCATCGCCACGGGTATCTTGTTTTGATAAACGATGCTGCCGCTGTCGCCTTTGACAGTTACCTGGCCTTTTTTAACATTAGTCTGAAAAATTTTCAGTTGAAGTCTTTCGGTTTCAACAGAAGATATGAAATACTGTGCGGTGGCAACCGATGAGGCCGCAGTCAAATGTTTCACCAGCACCGTATCGGGATTTTGCAGTTCGTTCACGACATCACGAATTGAAGGCAATGGTTCGCTGCACGTAAAATTTGCACCCGACGGAACTTCGATAATTGTCAAATCAACGGAAATGCCGCCGCCATCTTTGCCACTGCTGCTGAAGTCCTTTATGACTTGGCCTGGAGCGCTCGACCGTCCCGCGCCGGTAATCCGGGTGATATTGCCGCCGGCGACGTGTGCGGGGGTCAGAACATAGCATCGCTCATTATGGCGCACGGCCATGCCCACACCGAAACCCCGTTCGGACTGGATCGCGACAAGTTCGGCCGAAGCCGAACCCGCATCGGCTGCGACCCAGACGGCGGCGAGCATCACCAGGCCTGGCAGCGCGCGCGATGTCATAAGCTCTTCTCCTAATTGGCGAATTTCACGACGATGGGCGCGCCGGCACCGCCGCCATCATCTTCGGTATGGATGGTGATGCCGCCAGCAGCGGTCAGTTCATCGGCGGTCAGCCAGCATATCGTCGTATAGACCACCGCCCGCCCGCTCGTTGTGGGAACGCAGTTCACACGTTCACCCTGGTCACCATGCCGGCGATAAAAGAACG
>JANYCM010000276.1 GCA_025360285.1 Sphingomonadales bacterium | reverse complement strand
CCCGCGCCCGGCCGCCCAGTTCAGAATACTTTCGTTGGGTGGCCGGGCGCGGGCGCGGGCCGGCACCGCTCAACAACAAAGATCTCTGCTGAATTGTTTGCAGGCGCGTGTCAGGCTATCTCATTCCGATGTCTGATTCCTTCAAGGACAAATTGGTCTCCACCAAACAGGCGTGGGCCCGCGCCGGGCGCCTCCTCACTGGCGCGCCGGATGTGGACCATCAAAACCGCCTGCCGCCGGGCCAGCGGCTGGTCACCAATTGGCCCGTGCTCGATCTGGGCATTCAGCCCGATGTGCCGCGCGCCGAATGGCGGCTGGCCGTCGATGGCGCCGTGGTCAACCCGATCGTCTGGAGCTGGAACAATCTGCTCGAACAGCCCCCGTTCGAGGACGTCTCGGATATCCACTGCGTCACGCAATGGTCGCGCTATAACAATCACTGGCAGGGGGTTTCCACCCAGCATCTGCTCTCGGTGGTGCAGCCGCTGCCCAGCGCCGCCTATGTCATCCTCCACGGCTATGATGGTTACACCACCAATGTCCGGCTCGATCATTTCGCAGAAGATGATTGCCTGCTGGCGCACAGCCATGATGGCGTACCGATCAGCCGCGAACATGGCGGCCCGGTGCGCGCCATAATTCCGCGCTGGTATCTGTGGAAATCGGCGAAATGGTTGAAGCGGCTGGAGTTTGTCCCGGCCGACAAGCCGGGGTTCTGGGAAACACGCGGCTATCACAATGAGGGCGATCCCTGGACGGAGCAGCGCTACGGTTGAATGGCCGCCTGTTGCCGGCGCCGTGACCGGCGGCTGGCCGGCGCCCTATGCCGAAGGGCAACCGAGCCCGTGGATCGGGCAGTTGCTCGTGCGGCTGCCGATGGCCATGGCGCTGCTGTCGCCGTCGGGCCGTATCATGCTGACCAATGAAGCGCTGCGCGCCACTGCCGGCCCCGAATGCGGCGCGGGGGCAATGCCGGCGCAATTGGTGATTCCCGAAGATGCCGACAGTTTTGCCCAGGCCGTGGCGCGGGTGATCGACAGCCGGGAAGCCGCCGAAATCCGCGCCGCGCTGCGCAACCGTCCGGAACAGAAACAACTGATCACCCTGACGCCGATTCCGCCAGGCTTTGGCATCGCGGCGTTGATGGCAATGCCCGATATCCGCGAACAAATGCGGCTGGAGGCCCAGGTAGCGGCGGCGACGCGGATGCAGGCGGTGGGGCAACTCGCCGGCGGCGTTGCCCATGATTTCAACAATATCCTGACGGCGGTGCTGGCGCTGGCCGAAGAATTGCTCGATCGCCACCCGGCGCCTGATCCTGACCATGACAGCCTGTTCCAGATACGCCACAATGGCCAGCGGGCCGCCGCGCTGGTGGCGCAATTGCTGGCTTTTGCCCGGCAGCAGCCGCAGCGCCAGCAGGTGCTTGACCCGCTGCCGCTGATCCTGGATTTGCAGCCTCTGTTGGCGCAACTGGCCGGCCCGGCGATTGACCTGCGCATCGAAGGCGGGCCGCTTGATGCGGTGATCAGCGCTGATCCCGGCCAGATCGAACAGGTGATCGTCAATCTGGCGGTCAATGCCCGTGATGCCATGGCCGGCAATGGCATGTTGCGCATCACGCTGCGCGACGTGCCGGCGGCGCTGGTCAGCGAACAGGGCCACGCCATTATCCCGCAGATGGACCATGTCGCCATCGATGTCAGCGACACGGGCAGCGGCATTCCCCCCGCCATTGCCGGCAAGATATTCGAGCCATTTTTCACCACCAAGCCAATGGGCAAGGGCACCGGGCTGGGCCTGTCCACTGCCTATGGCATCGTCAAGCAGAACGGCGGTTACATTTTTGCCAATGCGGCAAAACAGGGCCGGGGGACGGTGTTCAGCATCTATTTGCCCGCCATGCCGCGGTCGGCGCTGCCGGCGGATGGTCCGGCCGAGCCGCCACCGCCGCGGCGTGTGGAGCCGCCGCCCGGCTTGCGCGTGCTGCTGGTGGAGGATGATGCAGCGGTGCGCATGATCCTGTCGCGCGGGCTGACGGCGCAGGGCCTGGCTGTGACCGCCGCCGCCGATGCCGCGGCGGCGCTGGAGATCCTGCATGGCGGGGCGCGCTTTGACGTGCTGGTCTCGGATGTGATGATGCCGGGCATCGATGGCGTGGAATTGGCCGCGCAGGCGCGCATGCTGCGGCCCGATTTGCCGATCGTGCTGATGTCGGGGTTTGCCGAAGCGCCCCGCCACCGCGCTGCCGATGCGCAAAAGGTGGGCTTTCTCGCCAAGCCCTTTGTGCTTGCCGATCTGGTCATCGCGATAACCGAGGCAGGAAGCGCTACTATCTGATTTCATTATCTTTCTGTCGCCGTCAAAAATAGTTTGTTCGACACTTGTTCTCATAGAACAAATCCGATACAAAGTCGCGGATTGACGTGTTCGGGCAGATGTATACGAAAGGAATCGGGTCATGGCTGCGGCATTGAAGGTGGTGGACGGGGGCATGGACAAGGCAAAGGCGCTGGAAGCCGCATTGGCCCAGATCGATCGGGCTTTCGGCAAGGGCTCGGTGATGAAACTGGGCTCGCGCGAAACGATGGAGGTTGAGGCGATCTCGTCGGGTTCGCTGGGTCTCGACATCGCACTCGGTATCGGCGGCCTGCCGCGCGGCCGCGTCATCGAAATTTACGGCCCGGAAAGCTCGGGCAAGACGACCTTGGCATTGCATGCCATCGCCGAGGCGCAGCGCGGCGGCGGGACGGCTGCATTCGTCGATGCCGAACATGCGCTTGATCCGGCCTATGCCAAGAAGCTGGGCGTCAACATCGACGAATTGATCGTGTCGCAGCCCGATACCGGCGAACAGGCGCTGGAAATCGTCGATACGCTGGTGCGGTCCAACGCCATCGATGTGCTGGTTGTCGATTCGGTGGCGGCGCTGGTACCGCGTGCCGAAATCGAAGGTGAAATGGGCGACAGCCATGTCGGTCTGCAGGCGCGCCTGATGAGCCAGTCACTGCGCAAGCTGACGGGATCGATCAGCCGGTCGCGCTGCATGGTGATTTTCATCAATCAGCTGCGCATGAAAATCGGCGTGATGTACGGCAATCCGGAAACCACCACCGGCGGCAATGCGCTGAAATTCTACGCCTCTGTGCGGCTTGATATCCGCCGTACCGGCCAGATCAAGGATCGCGACGAAGTTGTCGGCAACACCACCCGCGTCAAGGTGGTCAAGAACAAGGTGGCGCCGCCTTTCAAGCAGGTTGAATTCGACATCATGTATGGCGAAGGCATTTCCAAGCTGGGCGAAATTCTCGATCTGGGCGTTAAGGCCGGGGTGGTTGAAAAGTCCGGGGCCTGGTTCAGCCATGATTCGATCCGCATTGGCCAAGGCCGCGAAAATGCCAAGAAATATCTCAAGGAACATCCCGAGATGGCGGCGAAGATCGAAAAGACCATTCGCGACAATGCTGCGGGTATCTCCGACGCACTGATGGCCGGCCCTGATGCCGATGATGGTGACGATAGCGAAATGTAAGATCCCCCCGGGCCCGTCGCCGTGGCGACGGACCCTGGTGTCAGTGTGGTTGTGCTTGACGGCCGCTGCGAACTCGGGCCGAACCTGCCATCATGAATAACGCCGAACAAATTGAATATTGGAACGGCAAGGCCGGCGAGACCTGGGTGCGCATGCAGGAGCGCATGGATCATGCGCTCACCCCGGTCACCGCTGCCTTGTTGTCCTTGGCAGCGCCGCAGCCCGGTGACCATATCCTTGATATTGGTTGCGGTGCCGGCGAGACAACTCTCGCGCTTGCGGCCGCCGCCGTTGAAGACGGCCTGGTGATCGGGGTCGATATCTCCGAACCCTTGCTGGAACGCGCCCGCCAGCGCGCCGAGGAATTGCTCAGCGATGCCGATTTCCGCTGCGTCGATGCCGCAACATTTGATGATGCGGCCGACGGTTTCGATCTGGTCGTCTCGCGCTTCGGCGTGATGTTCTTCGCCGATCCCGCCGCCGCCTTTGCCAATCTCTGGCGCCTTGCCCGTCCCGGCGCGCGCCTGTGCTTTGCCTGCTGGCAGGCGCCGTTTGAAAACCTCTGGGCGATGCTGCCGACGCAGCTGCTCGCCGATGTGCTGCCGCCCGATCCGCGCTATGATCCGCATGCCCCAGGGCCTTTCGCCTTTGCCGATCCGGAACGCGTCGCGGGCATTCTCGCCGACGCCGGCTGGCAGAACCCGGTGTTCCACGCCCTGCCATTCGCCATGGTGATGGGGGAGGGCGCTGATCCTGTTGCCGCCGCGGTGAATTTTGCTCTGCGCATCGGCCCGGCGGCGCGCGCCGTTCGCGACGCGGGGCCAGACGTCGAGGCAATCGCCCGCACCCGCCTTGCGGCGGCCTTTGCCGCGCATCTTGCCGATGGCCAGGTCGGACTGCCGGCGACAGTCTGGCTGATCACTGCCGAGGCCTGACGCAGCGCTTCCGCTTGAGGAACGCCGCGCGCTCCCCTAAGTCCTTCGGAATGATTTCCAGCAACGATATCCGCCGCAGCTTCCTCGCGCATTTTGAACGGGCCGGGCATCGCATCGTGCCGTCGGCGCCGCTGGTGCCGCAGAATGATCCGACGCTGATGTTCGTCAACGCCGGGATGGTGCCGTTCAAGAACGTCTTCACCGGCCTCGAAACCCGGCCGTATGTCACCGCCGCCTCGTCGCAGAAGTGCGTTCGCGCCGGTGGCAAGCACAATGATCTTGATAATGTCGGCTATACCGCCCGCCATCATACTTTTTTCGAAATGCTGGGGAATTTCAGCTTTGGCGATTATTTCAAGGCCGAAGCCATCGAACATGCCTGGGGCCTGTTGACGAAGGAATGGGGTATCGATCCCGACCGGCTGACCGTCACCGTCTATCACACCGATGATGAAGCGGCGGCGCTGTGGAAGCGCATCGCCGACCTGCCCGAAGAGCGTATCATTCGCATCGCCACCAATGACAATTTCTGGTCGATGGGCGACACCGGGCCGTGCGGACCGTGTTCGGAAATCTTCTATGATCATGGCGATCATATACCCGGTGGGCCGCCCGGCAGCCCGGATGAGGATGGCGATCGCTTTGTCGAGATCTGGAACCTGGTGTTCATGCAATATGAACAGGTGGACAGCGCGACCCGCCTCGATCTGCCGCGCCCCAGCATTGATACCGGCATGGGGCTGGAACGCATCGCCGCCGTGCTGCAGGGCGTCCATGACAATTATGATACGGACACGTTCAAGGCGCTGATTCGCGCCAGCGAGGAACGCACCGCGCCGGCCAACAGCCCTGCGACCACCGCTTCGCATCGGATCATCGCCGATCATCTGCGCGCCAGCGGTTTCCTGGTCGCCGATGGTGTGCTGCCGTCGAACGAGGGACGCGGCTATGTGCTGCGCCGCATCATGCGCCGTGCCATGCGCCATGCGCATCTGCTCGGCGCGGCGGAACCCTTGATGTACCGTCTGGTGCCGGCGCTCGTCGCCGAAATGGGGGTGGCCTATCCCGAACTGGCACGGGCCCAGTCGCTGATCGAGGAAACGCTTAAGCTCGAAGAAACCCGCTTCCGCCAGACGTTGGTCAACGGCCTGCGGCTGCTTGATGAGGCGGCGGCGAAAATGCACCCCGGCGATGTGCTGCCGGGCGATGTCGCCTTCAAACTCTATGATACCTTCGGCTTTCCCTATGATCTGACCGAAGATGCCCTTCGTTCACAAGGCATGACAGTCGATCGCGCCGGGTTCGATGTCGCCATGGCCGAACAGAAGCGTGCCGCCCGCGCCGCCTGGACTGGCAGCGGCGCCAAGGCCTCGGACACCGTATGGTTCGACATTGTCGAGGCCAGCGGCGCTACCGAATTCACCGGCTATTCCGGCTTGCAGGGCCAGGCGCAGGTCGTCGCGCTGGTCCAGCATGGCCAGCAGGTGGCGCGGGCCGGTGCCGGCGAGAGCGTCGATATCGTCACCAACCAGACGGTTTTTTACGGCGAATCGGGCGGCCAGGCTGGCGACTCGGGCCGGATCAGCGGTGATGGCGTGGCGATCACCGTCAATGACACGTCAAAACCGCTGGGCAAGCTTCACGTCCATCATGCGGTTGTCGACAGCGGCAGCATTGCCGTTGGCGATACCATCACGCTGACTGTCGACGCCGACAAGCGCGCCCGGTTGCGCGCCAATCATTCGGCGACGCATCTGCTGCACGCGGCGCTGCGCAACAGGCTTGGCGGCCATGTCTCGCAAAAGGGTTCGCTGGTCGCCGCCGACCGGCTGCGCTTTGATTTCAGCCAGCCGCGCGCCCTGACAGCCGAGGATATTGCCGCCGTCGAAGCCGAAGTGAACGCCCAGATTAGGGGCAATCGCGCCGTGACGACGCGGCTTATGACCCCCGATGCCGCCATCGAGGCCGGGGCGCTGGCACTGTTCGGCGAGAAATATGGCGAAGAAGTCCGCGTGCTCAGCATGGGCGGTTCAGATGATGCCATTTATTCGACCGAATTGTGCGGCGGCACCCATGTTACCGCGCTGGGTGACATCGCCTTGTTCAAGATCACCGCGGAATCGGCCGTTGCCAGCGGCGTGCGCCGCATCGAGGCGCTGACCGGCGAAGCGGCGCGGCGCTTCCTCATCGATCAGGAAGACAGGCTAAAGGCAGCGGCGGCGGCGTTGCGGGTGCGGCCCGACGAAGTCCCGGCGCGAGTCGAGGCGCTGGCCGAGGCTGCCAAGCGGCTGGAGCGCGAACTTGCCGACGCCAAAAAGGCGCTGGCGCTGGCGGGGCCAGCCGGCGGCGGTGCGGCGGCGCCTGAAAGCGTCGGCGGCGTCGGTTTCATCGGCCAGGTGCTCGATGGGCTTGATCCCAAGAGCCTGCGCGGGCTGATAGATGATGCCAAGCAGGCGCTGGGTTCGGGCGTCGCGGTGCTGGTCGCGGTCAATGACGGCCGTGCCTCGGTCGCTGTTGGCGTCACCGATGATCTGAAGGGCCAGAAATCGGCGGTCGATTTCGTTCGTCTCGCTTCGGCGGCGCTGGGCGGCCAGGGCGGCGGCGGCCGGCCGGATTTCGCCCAGGCGGGCGGCCCGGATGGTGCCTGCGCCGCAGCGGCAGTGGCGGCGGTGCGAGCGGCGCTGGCCGGCTGATCGGGCGTCAGAACGCCGGCTTCCGCCATTCCATGATCAAATACCAGGGCAGGCGGCGATAGCGCGCCGCCTTGGCCGGGTCGCCGCCGGTTGGTGCCGGTTCACCGAAATGCCGCAGTTCGAGGCCGGCGCCGAGCAGCAGCGCAATGTAGCGGCTGAGCGGTCGGTGCCAGTTCTGGACGCGAATGCCGCGCCACGACTGCCAGGCGGCAAATTCATCGAGGTAGGTCTGTGGGCCGCTGGCGCTCTGCACGGTGTTGAAACTGGTCAGATTGGCGATCAGCAACGCGCCGTCCGGCGCCAGCACGCGGGCCATTTCGGGGATGGCGGTTTCGATGTCGGAAATGTCGATCAGGCTGAGATAGCTGACGACAAGGTCGAAGGCGGCATCGGGAAAGTCCAGCGCTTCGGCGCGGCCAAGGCGATAGTCGCCGCCAGGATCACGCGCTCTGGCGGCGGCGATCAGCGCTGTTGTCGGGTCAATGCCGGTGGCGGTGATGCCCAGCCCGGCAAGGCTGCGGCAGAAGCGCCCCTCGCCGCAGCCGACATCAAGGGCGCTGCAATAGCCCCGGCCGGTGACGCGCGCCAGCATCGGCCCATCAAGCACATGGCGTCGGCCGAAATCACCCGATTCGCCCATATCGGCGATCCAGGCAGCGGCCGATTCGTTCCATCCGTCGCTCATGCACCGCCCCCGCGCTATTGCGGCGGGTTACTGGCGATCCCGTCAGCCGTGGTCAAGCCAGGGCGTGGTCGCGCGCCGCGGCCGAACCGGCGTTCAGATCAGCCGAATACCCCATAGCGCACATCGCGGATGCGGCCGGTGCGGGTGTTCACCAGCAGCAAGTCCGGCCCATAGCGCACCCAGCGATAGCCATAGGGCGGTGAAGGCAGACCCAGATCAAAGAATTGATCAAAGAAAAAGCCTGATCCGAAGAACAGCGAGGGGAGGATCAGGCCAGGGCTCCAGCGGCGATAGCTGTAGCCGCGCGGGTATTGATAGGCCGGGGCATAGACTGGGCGCTGGTTCCAGTGGCCATTCTGCCACCAATTGGCCGATGGCCGCCCGCCATCCGGCCGCCAGTAATTGCCGGGCGGCGGCCGGTTGTAACTGTAGTTGCCACCGGGGCGGGGGTTATGGAAATCGCCGCCGGGGCGGCCGGCATTGGCACCGCCGCCTGGACGGCCATCATTGCCATTGCCGCCTGGGCGGCCATCATTGCCATTGCCGCCTGGGCGGCCATTGTTGAAATCGCCACCAGGACGGGTGGGCATGATGCTGACCGGCGGCGCCGGGCGTTGACTACCCATGCCAGGCCGGTCCGCCGGCGACGGGCGCATGTCATTCCCGCCCGGGCGCGCCATTTGCGGCTGATCGGGCCGGTCGCCGGGGTTGCCATGGCCCCCGTCCGGACGTGCGGCTGGGCCGGGCCGGGCCATTTCCGGCGCGCGGTTCTGGCCGCCATTCGGGTGCCCTGGCTGGCCGCCGCCACCGGGCGGTCCCTCGCGCCGACCGCCGCCCTGCTGGCCGGGGCGATCATGGTCCTGCGCCATCACCAATGAGGCGCTGCCCAGGAGGGTGACGAAAAGCAGAGGGGCGAATTTGCTGATCATGACCAATATCCGTGCGGGGCCGGCCATTGGTAGCCGCCAGGACAGCAACTGGCGACCGCCCTGAAAGTTCCCGTCAGGCGCGTGCCATCACCGCCTGGGCCAATATCGTCAGCGGCATCGATCCCAGTCGCAGCACCTCGTGAAAGGCCTTTTCATCAAAACTGCTGCCCTGTTTCGCCGCCACGGCAGTGCGCAGCCGTACCCATTCGGTATGGCCGACCTTGTAGGCGCAGGCCTGGCCCGGCCAGATGCAATAGCGATCAATCTCGCGGCCGGCGCGGCCCGGTGCATAGCCCAGTGTGTCCACGAAATAGCCCGTCGCCCGTTCGCGGCTCCAGCGCTTGAAGTGCATGCCGGTGTCGGCAACCATGCGCGCGGCGCGGAACATCAGCGATTGCAGATAACCGATCTTGCCGAGCGGATCGCCGTCATAGACCCCCAGCTCATCGGCCAGCCCTTCGGCATACAGCGCCCAGCCTTCGCCATAGGCGGCGAAATTGCCCCCATAACGCCGCAGCGCCGGCAGGCCGCCGGCCATGCGGCCCACCGCACCCTGCCAGTTATGGCCGGGCAGGCCTTCATGATAGGTCAGCGTCGGCAGGGTGAATTTCGGCCATTCCGCCGTGTCCTTCAGATTGATGTAAAACCGCCCCGGCCGCTTGCCATCCAGGCTGGCGCCGCGGGCATAGCCATTGGGGGCGCCATCCTGGATATCGGGCGGCACCCGGACGATTTCCACCGGGGCCGCCGGCAGCGTCGCAAAGATGCGCGGCAGCAAGGGGCGGATGGTCGCGATCTGGGCATTGAGCGAGGCGAGAAGATCGGCGCGGCCGGCGTCGGTATTGGGCCACAACTGGTCGGGCCGCTCGCCAAGCGCCGTCAACCGCGCGCCGACACTGCCCTTGGTGAGCCCCTGTGTCTTCAACAACGTATCGATCTGCGCCGTCAGATCGGCCACCTGGGCCACGCCAAGGCGATGCACCTCGTCGGGGGACAGGGTGGTGGTCGTCTGAAACGCCAGCGCGCCAGCGTAATAATCATCGCCCGCCGGCAGTTTCCACACCCCGGCATCGGCCTTGGCACCCTGGCGCAGCACCCGCACGGCGGCGATCTGGCGATCGAGCGCGGGGTTGACCTGGGCCGCTACGATGGCGGCGGCGCGGCCACCCCAATCACCAGCCAGGCCCGCAGCCCGGGCCTTTTGTGCCAGCACGACGGCGACCTTGCTGGCTTCGGGCGCCAAGGCGCGCTGGCGTTCGAGCTGACCCAATGTCAGATCTAGCGCGAAATCGGGTGGCAGCACGCCGGCGGCGGCATCGGCGCGCAGCGCGGCGGTGTTGGCGTCCAGCGTGGTGGCATAGGCAGCGACACGTGCCAGCCAGGCGTCGGCATCGTCCGCGACAGCAACGGGGTGGTTGCTTTCCAGAAAATCGGGGATGCTCTGATAAGCGCCGGTCAACTGGCTGACGACATAGGGCGAAAAGGGGATGTAGCCGAAACCATCGGCACCTTCGCCGAAGCCGAAGCGCTTGCCGCCCTCGGCACCGATCCGCGACTGATAGACGACGACATCGTGATCGAGGCGCGCCGCCGGCGACAGGCGGGTGGCATCGATGGCGGCAAGGCGCTGCAACCGATCGGTGCGCGAGGCAACCCAGGCGTCGCGGCCGGACCGGCTGGCATCGTTCAGCAGCCGGCGTTGTCCGGCGCGGGCGCCGGTATCGATACCCAGCGCGGTTGCCTGTTGCGGGCTGACATCCAGGCTTTCGTCCCAGAAGGCGTCCAGGAGCGCGCGCAGCTTGGCGTCTTCATCGGTGCCGGCGGCGAAGGCCGGAGCGGTGCTGGCCAGCAGCAGGGCCGAGCTTTGCAGCAACTGACGACGATTCATGGTGATTTTCCCCTTTGATCGCTGGTTTATAGCGGCTTTGGCGGGCGGCGAAACCGGCGAATCGCGGCGATCTTTCGGTTCGCCGGAGGCTGGCTCCAAGGCCGCCGGCCATGGGTTATTTTCCGTATTTTCCAGTTTCGGCGTGTTTTGCGGCGCCCATCGGGCCTTTGACACGGATCAATGCAAACTGGCCGCAGTCTTAACCGATCTGGCAAATATAGGACAGCTGAACATTGGTGGCTGGCGCCTCAGGCCCCAGTCGCTGGTGGCCCTGTTGGCTTGTCACCCGTCGCCCGGCGCCGCCGGCGCAGCGCGCGCACCGGGGCGTTGCTGCCGGCCTGAATACGCCCGCGCAGTTCGGCGCGCTTTTCGTGGATGGAAGCGATGACCGGCCCCATTGGCACACCGAGATCGACAAGCAGGGCTTCGGCGAGTTGCAGGCTCGATTCGACGGTTTCCGGCACGGCATCGGTGACGCCCAGGCCGTAGAGGCGCGCAGCGTGATCGGCGTCGCGGGCGCGGGCGACGATGCACAGATCGGGCCGGCGTTCACGGATCAGGCGGACCAAAGTGTCGAGGCTTTGCGCCGCATCGATGGTCAGCACGATGGCGCGAGCGGTATCAAGGCCGATGGCATCGAGCAGTTCGGGCCGCCGCGCATCGCCATAGACCACCGGGCGCCCGGCACGGCGCAGGCGGGCGACTTCATCGGGGTCACTGTCGATGGCCAGATAGGGCTGGTGATGGGCATCGAGCATTGCCGCGACCAGCCGGCCGACGCGGCCGAAACCGATGATGATGGTGCGGCCGCCGGGCGCCGCCGGCATGTCGGCCATGGTTTCTTCCGCATGATGTTCCAGCCGCTGTTCGAGGCGCTGGCCTGCCAGGCCGAGCAAAGGCGCGATGGCCAGTGACAGCCCGGTGACGAGCAGCGCCGTATCGGCGATGGCGCCCGACAGCAGTCCGGCGGCGGTGGCGGCGCCGAGCAGGATGAGGCTGGTTTCCGAGGGCGCCGCCAGCAGCAGCGCGACATGGGCGGCGACGCCGCGACCACGCCCGCTGCGCCGCAAGATCACCAGCAGTACCAGCGCCTTGATGGCGAGCACCGCGGCGACGGCGCCGATGATCAGCAGCGGTTGTGCCATCACGGCTGCAAGATCGAGCTGCATCCCCACCCAGATCAGGAAGACGCCGAGCAGCAGGCCCTGGAACGGTGCAATCGCCGCTTCGACCTGGCGGCGATATTCGGTTTCGGCGAGCATGATGCCGGCGATCAGCGCGCCCACGGCCGGCGACAGCCCGGCAGCGGCCGCAACCGCGGCGCTGGCGATCAGCACGACCAGCGACGCGGCCAGGAACAATTCGGGCCGCCGGGTGCGCGCTGCCTGCAGGAACAGTGGCGACAGCAACAGCCGACCGGCGAGGATGAGCACGCCGATGGCAAGGAAGCTGGTGGCGATGCTGGCGGCGAACCCGCCCGTCGCGGTGCCGGCGCGGAACAGCAGCAGCAGCGGCGCGATGGCGATATCCTGGAACAGCAATATGCCAAAGGCGGTGCGGCCGGCCTGACTGCCCAGCCGGCCACTGGCGCTGAGCATTTGCAGGCCGACGGCGGTGGATGACAGCGCCAGCCCGGCGGCAAGCGCCGCGATGGCGCCGGCTGACAGGCCGAGTGGTAGCAGGGCGAGCAGCAGCGCCAGCGCCGCCGCCGAGGCGAACAATTGCGCCGCCCCCAGCCCGAAGACCAGCCGCCGCATGGTGCGCAGACGCTCCAGCGACAATTCCAGCCCGAGCGCGAAGAGCAGCAGCGCGATGCCCATTTCTGCCGGCGCCGCCAGCGTTTCGGCCGATGAAATGGTGATGTGATCAAGCCAGGGATGCGCCGCCGCCAGCCCGCCGAGCAGGTGCGGGCCAACCAGGATGCCGACCAGGATGAAGCCGACAACCGGGGAGATGCGCAATGCCGCAAAGGCCGGTATCACCAGCCCGGCGGCACCAAGCACCACCATGACATCCTGGAACTGGGGCGATTCGAAGGGCAGGGACATGCCGTAAAGTGGCATGTTCAGCCGCCCGCGTCAGGCCCTTGTTGACTTGTTACGCCGGCGTTGCGCTCAGCCAGCGATGGCGCTGCCCTCAGCCGGCAATGGCCTTGTCGAGGTTGAGGCGCACCGCTTCGAAGAATTTCTCGGTCGTCATCCACGCCTGGTCGGGGCCGACGAGCAGCGCCAGATCCTTGGTCATGGCACCCGATTCGACGGTTTCGATGCAGACGCGTTCCAGCGTTTCAGCGAATTTTGTCACCTCGGGTGTGCCATCGAGCAGGCCGCGATGCTTCAGGCCGCCGGTCCAGGCGAAAATGCTGGCGATCGGGTTAGTGCTGGTCGGCTTGCCCTCCTGATGCATGCGGTAATGGCGGGTGACGGTGCCGTGCGCCGCTTCGGCCTCCACCGTCTTGCCATCGGGCGTCATCAGGATCGACGTCATCAGGCCCAGCGAGCCAAAGCCCTGCGCCACCATGTCGGATTGCACATCGCCATCATAATTCTTGCAGGCCCAGATGAACTTGCCCGACCATTTCAGCGCGCTGGCGACCAGGTCATCGATCAGGCGATGTTCATACACGATGCCAAGTTTACGATACTGTGCCTTGAAATCATTATCATAGATTTCCTGGAACAGGTCCTTGAAGCGGCCATCATAGGCCTTGAGGATGGTATTCTTGGTGGAAAGATAGACCGGCCATTGCCGCACAAGGCCATAGTTCAGACAGGCACGCGCGAAATCACGGATCGAATCGTCAAGGTTGTACATGCCCATGGCGACGCCGGCGCTGGGATATTCGAAAACTTCATGTTCGATGGTTTCGCTGCCGTCCTGCGATGTCCAGGTCATCATCAGCTTGCCGGGGCCGGGGACGAGGAAATCGGTGGCGCGATACTGGTCACCAAAGGCGTGGCGGCCGATGACGATGGGGTCGGTCCAGCCGGGGATCAGGCGCGGCACCGATTTGATGACGATGGGTTCGCGAAAGACGACGCCGCCCAGAATGTTGCGGATGGTGCCGTTGGGCGATTTCCACATGCGCTTCAGGCCGAATTCCTTCACCCGGGCTTCGTCCGGCGTGATGGTGGCGCATTTGACGCCGACGCCGTGTTCACGAATGGCATTGGCGCTGGCGACGGTGACCTTGTCATCGGTATCATCACGGTTTTCGATGCCCAGATCGAAATAGATGAGATCGATATCGAGATAGGGCAGGATCAGCTGTTCGCGGATCCACTGCCAGATGATCCGCGTCATCTCGTCGCCATCGAGCTCCACGACGGGGTTCTTGACCTTGATTTTCGCCATGGGTTCCTCGGGACGATATGCGCTTTTGTCCGTCTAGGGTGCGCGGGGGCAGGGGGTCAAGAAAGGCGTTGGTGGGGCGAAGGCAAATGTGCCGCCAATGCCGCCAGATCGGGCAGGATATCGGCCAGTTGATCAAGATTGGCCGGCGCGAAGCCCTGGGCCGCGATATGGCCGAGCAGCGCCGTCAGCGGCGCCCAATAGGCATTGGCACCGAGCAGCCAGATTGGCTTGTCATGCACGCCGAGTTCCCGCCAGGTCAGCGATTCGAACAGTTCATCGAGCGTGCCGATGCTGCCGGGCAAGGCGATGATGGCATCGGCACGGGCGTGCATCAGCGCCTTTCGTTCGTGCAGGGTTTCAACGATGTGCAATTCGGTCAGCCCGCCTTGGGCAATTTCGGCGGTCAGCAGCAGCCGCGGGATGACGCCGATGACCTCGCCGCCGCCGGCCAGCGCGGCGCGGGCGGCGATGCCCATCAAACCGACGGCGCCGCCGCCATAGACGAGGGTGACGCCGCGTTCGGCCAGCAGCGTGCCGAGCGCCGCCGCGAGCGCCGCCTGCGCCGGATCATGGCCGGGGCGTGAGCCGCAAAAGAGCAGGAGGGAGGCGATCATTTCCGCTTCATGCCGAGTTCTGCGGCGCGCGTCATCTGCTTCGTTTGCAGCGTTGTTTGCACGGGCCGTCCTAGCCCGCTAAAGCACCGGCCATGAGCAGCGAACTCCCCACCGAATTCGAAACCGTGCCGGACCGGCCGCTGGCCGTGGTGCCGGGGGAATCGGCGCGCTACAAATTCCCGCCGATGCATCCCGAGGGGCGCAAATTCGCCGGCATTTCCGGGGTGGCGGTGCTGGTCGCCGGATTCATCCTGGGCTGGCAGACCCTGGCCTGGCTGCTCGCCGGGCTGACAGTGTGGATTGTCGCCTTCTTCCGTGATCCGGTGCGGGTGACGCCAGGCGAGGCGGGGGTGCTGGTCTCCCCTGCCGATGGACTGGTCAGCCTGATCACCGAGGTTGACGTGCCGCGGCAATTGCTGGGCGAAGGTGGCTTGCCGCCAGGGCCGTGCCTGCGGGTATCGGTGTTCATGAGCGTGTTCGATGTGCATGTGAACCGCGCGCCGATTGCCGGGACGCTGACGCGCATCGTCTATGTGCCGGGCAAATTTCTGAACGCCGATCTCGACAAGGCCAGTGACGACAATGAACGGCAGTATTTTGTCGTGGAAGATGCGGCTGGCACGCGGGTGGCCTTTACCCAGATTGCCGGGTTGGTGGCACGGCGCATCCTGCGCTTCGTCGAGCCGGGCATGACGGTAACGGCGGGCGAGCGTATCGGACTGATCCGCTTTGGCAGCCGGCTCGATGTCTATTTGCCGGCGGGGTATCAGCCGAGCGTCATCGTCGGGCAGCGCGCCATTGCCGGGGAGACCGTGCTGGCGCGGCTGGGGGCAGCGCCGATGCTGCGCGGTTCGGCGAGTTGATGGAATCGGGGCGTGAACCCGCCGGCCGGCGCCGCCGGGCCGGCATTCCGCTGCGCGCGCTGATTCCCAACGCCGTTACCGTGCTGGCGCTGTGCTTTGGTTTGACCGGTGTGCGCTTTGCCATTGCCGGGGAATGGGAAAAGGCGGTCGGCGCGGTGATCGTTGCCGCAGTGCTTGATGGCATTGATGGCCGCATTGCGCGCCTGTTGAAGGGCGCGACGCGTTTTGGTGCCGAGCTTGATTCGCTGTCCGACGTCACCGCCTTTGGCGTGGCGCCGGCGCTGATCGTCTATCTATGGTCGCTGCAATATCTGCCGGGCATCGGCTGGGTGATCGCGCTGGCCCATGCGGTTACCTGTGCGCTGCGACTGGCGCGCTTCAATGCCCAGATCGATGCCGCCGAACAGCCGCACAAGCGCGCTGGCTATCTGACCGGCATCCCGGCGCCGGTCGCCGCCGGCCTGACGCTCAGCCCGTTGTTCCTGACTTTCTGGCTGGAACCGGTGATCCTCGATGATTTGCGGGTGCGCTATACGCTGGTTGCGGTCGTGGTGATCACCGTTTCGTTCCTGATGGTATCGAGCTTGCCGACCTTCAGCTGGGGCTCCATTCGCCTGCGCCCGGCGGCGCGGTTGCCGGCGCTGGTCGGTGTCGGGCTGTTTGCCGGGGCGCTGTTTTCGGCACCCTGGATGACGCTGACCCTGTTATGCGTCGCCTATGCCGCCGCCATTCCCTTTGCGGTGCGCAGCTATGCCCGGCTGAAGGTGCGTGAAGCCGCAGCGCACGCGGGCGGCTGAGCCGGCACGCCGCGCAGCGCCGCCAGCAGATCGGGCAGGCGGTTGCCGATCATGGTGAACAGCGTCGCATAGACAGCGGCAAAGGCCAGTGCACTGATGGTCATCTGAAGCAGAGTCATGGTCGGTTTCCCTTCTTGTACGGCCAATATGTTCCTCTTTTGTTCCGCATGTCAAGCCCCTATGTCAAGCCCGTCATTTTTCGCTAGAAGGGCATCATAAGAACAGGGGAGACACCAATGCTGGGCACGATGCAGGACTGGCCGCTGCTGGTTTCGCGGATCATCGATAATGCCGCGATCAACCATGGCCAGCGCGAGGTCGTCGCCTGGACGTGTGAAGGTGCGATGGTGCGCAGCAACTGGGCGACGATCAATGATCGTGCCCACCGCTTCGCCGATGCGCTGACCAGGCTGGGGGTGCAACCGGGCGACCGGGTGGCGACGCTGGCCTGGAACACCCATCGCCATGTCGAGGCCTGGTATGGTATCTCCGGCATCGGCGGTGTTGCCCACACCATCAACCCGCGGCTGTTCCGGGACCAGATCGTCTATATCGCCAACCATGCCGAAGACCGGGTTCTGTGTTTTGATCTGACGTTTGTCGACATGGTCGAGGCGCTGGCACCGCAATTGCCCAGCATCGAGCATTATGTGCTGATGACCGACCGGGCGCACATGCCCGAATCCTCGCTCAACCTGCTGTGCTATGAAGAACTGGTCGCCGCCGGCGACCCGGCCTTTCCCTGGGCACAGCTCGATGAAAATGCCCCCGCCGGGCTGTGCTATACCAGCGGCACGACCGGCAACCCCAAGGGGGTACAATACAGCCACCGGTCGAACGTCCTCCACGCCATGGCGGCGTGCATGAACGATACCTTCGGGATCAGCCAGCGCACGGCGGTGATGCCGGTGGCGCCGATGTTCCACGCCAATGCCTGGGCGATCCCCTATGTCGCGGCGATGGCCGGGGCGAAGCTGGTGCTCAACGGCCCCAGTTTCGATGCGGCGCATCTGCATCGGTTGATTGTCCAGGAAGGCGTCACCCTATCGCTGGCGGTGCCGACGGTCTGGCTGTCGGTGCTGCAATTGCTCGAAAAGACTGGCGAGGATCTGGGTGCTCTGCAACGCGTCGCCATCGGTGGGTCGGCGGTGCCGCGGATGATGGTGGAGGCGTTTCAACAGCGCCACGGCGTCACCGTCAGCCATTTGTGGGGCATGACCGAAATGTCGCCGCTCGGCACGGTGGGGACACTGTGCACCTCGGTGCTCGAACTGCCGGATGAGGCGCGGATCGACTATCAGCTGAAACAGGGCCGGGCGATCTTTGGCGTCGAAATGAAGATCGTCGGTGATGCCGGCGCCGAACTGCCGCGCGACGGCCGCACCTTCGGGCGGTTGCTGGTCAAGGGGCCGTGGATCGTCGGCACCTATTTCAAGGGCGATGGCGGCAATATCCTTGATGAGGACGGCTATTTCGATACCGGCGATGTCGCGACGCTCGATCCGCTGGGTTATATGCAGATCGTCGACCGGTCGAAGGATGTCATCAAGTCCGGCGGCGAGTGGATTTCGTCGATCGATCTCGAAAATGCCGCCGTCGGCGCGCCGGGCGTCCAGGAAGCCGCCGTCATCGGTATTTACCACCCGAAATGGGACGAACGCCC
>JANYCM010000026.1 GCA_025360285.1 Sphingomonadales bacterium | reverse complement strand
CTCCCCGCAAGGGGGAGGGAGCAGAAGGGCGTCCCGCGTAGTTAAGGTAAATAACCAATCCGGCACTTTTATATTGACAAGCGCAACGCTTTCGGTTAGAGAACCGGCATGCTTCAGAAATCTGCCCACCAGGCGGCCCCCCGGCAACGGGGGACCGGCCGGGGGCACGACGAAAGGGTGGGCTATGACGGCACCGAAATGGTTATGGACGCAGCGCGACCGGCAGGTTTTTGTCGGCCGGGTGTCGGCGACGGGCGATGTGGCGCTGGCGGCGGCGGCCATAAATCGCACCCCGGATGAGGCGTATCGGATGCGCGAAGCCGTGCCGGGCTTTGCCATGGCCTGGGACCGCGCCATCGCGATCGCCTGGGACCAGGTGGAAACGCGGGTGCTGGCCGGGCTGCTGGCGCGGACTGAGGTGGCGGAACCCCAGGACAAGGATGGCAAGGCCCCGCCAGTGAGCAACCCCAAAGCCAAACCCGGGCTGATCGACAGCCGGTTGGCGCTGGCGGTGTTGCAGCGGCGACCGACGGCGCGGCAGGTGCGCGGGCCGGTGATCGACAGCGCGCGGGTGGCGAAATTGCGGGAGGAAATCCGGGCGTTAGCGGGCGGGTAGCGCCTTTCCGTCGACGAGACGCGCCTGCGGTACGCAAGAACCCACCTCCCGACCCCTTCCGTGACCGGGAGGGGAGAAGAGGTTTTCCCCTCTCCCGCCTGCGAGAGAGGCGAGAGACGGCGTCCTTACGCCGGTCCGGGTGAGGGTATTCTTCTTGCCCCGGCACGCGTGAACACCCTCACCCGCCGCGCTGGCGCGCGAGTCGCCTCTCCCGCAGGCGGGAGAGGAAGATTTTGGGCCGCTGGCCCCTTACTCAATCGGAAAGGCGGCAGGCATGGCGGACCGCCACTTTGACGCGCGCCTCGCTTCGGTGGCGCAAATCTGGTCGACGGCGACCGAGGCGCAAAAGAAGGCATTGGTTGCCACATCCGACATCGATCATGTCCTGGCGGCGCTGGAAGGCCAGGGCACGCTGCGCCCGGCGCAGCGGTCGCCGCCGGGGGATTGGACGATTTGGGCCATTCTTGCCGGCCGGGGCTTTGGCAAGACCCATGCGGGTGCCGAATGGGTTCATGCGCTGGCCACCGAAGCGCCGAAACGCTTCGCGCTGGTCGGCAGCAGCCTGGAAAATGCCCGGTCGGTGATGGTGGAGGGGGAATCGGGCCTGCTCGCCCGGGTACCGCCGGGGGGTGATGTGACCTTTGTGCCCAGCCTGCATCAGATCAATTGGCATAATGGCTCACAGGCGCGGCTGTTTTCCGGCGGCGAACCCGATAGTTTGCGCGGATCCCAGTTCGATTATGCCTGGGGCGATGAATTTGCGCATTGGCCGCGTGCCGAGGCGACCTTGACCAATTTGCGGTTGGCGACGCGGCTGGGGGTGCAGCCGCGGCTGTTGCTGACGACGACGCCCTTGCCGCTCGATTGGCTGCGCACCTTGCTTGATGAAGACGGCGTGGTGGTGACGCGCGGCGCCATGCAGGACAATCGTGCCAATCTGGCGAAAGCTTATGTCGCGGCGCAGGAACGGCGCTATGGCGGCACCGCCATTGGCCGGCAGGAATTGGGTGGCGAGATCATCACCGACCTGGCCGGAGCGCTGTGGACACGCGGCCTGATCGAACGCCAGCGGCTGCTGACGGCGCCGGCGATCGGCCGGGTGGTGGTGGGCGTCGATCCCCCCGCCGGCGGTGCGCAGGGCGTGTGCGGCATCGTCGTGGTGGGCCTGGGCGCCGATGGCCGCGGCCATGTGCTCGCCGATGCCAGCGTGGTCGGCGGCCGGCCGGAAAACTGGGCGCGGGCGGTGGTGGCGGCGGCGGACCGTTGGCGCGGCGACCGTGTAGTGGCCGAAGTCAACAATGGCGGCGACATGGTGACGTCGCTGCTTAAATCCGTTGATGCCACGCTGCCGGTGCAGGCGGTGCGGGCATCGAAGGGCAAGGTGGCGCGTGCGGAACCGGTGGCGAGCCTCTATGGTGAAGGCAGGGTCTGCCATGTCGGGGCGTTCGCCGCGCTGGAGGACGAGCTGTGCGGGCTCCTGGCCAGCGGCGTTTATGCCGGGCCTGGCGTGTCGCCGGACCGGGCGGATGCGCTGGTCTGGGCGCTGACGGCG
>JANYCM010000224.1 GCA_025360285.1 Sphingomonadales bacterium | reverse complement strand
AGCGGCAGCCGCTGTTCGAAATCATTGCCCAGATCCTTGACGATCGCCGCCTCGACCACCGGGTCCGCGCCGCCGGCCAGCTTTGCCGCTGTCGCCATCGACATCTGGCGCAACGTCCACAGCTCGGCAGTCAAGCGGCCGATCACTGCACGCAGCGCGGCATTGTCAGAACCGGCTGCCGCGTCGATCACCGTCACCAGCAACGCATGGCTCGACAGATAGCGTTCGGGGCCCGAGCGCTCCAGCGCCAGTTCCGCCGTCACCTGCGCCCAGCCCTCGCCTTCTGTTCCGACAAGGGCGTCATCGCCAACGATCACATTGTCGAAAAAGACTTCGTTGAAGTCATGCTCGCCAGCGAGGTTGAGCACGGGCTGGACGGTGATGCCGGGCGTGTCCATGTCGATGAGAAACTGGCTGAGCCCGGCGCCGCGTTCCGACCCCGGCTCACTGCGAAGCAAGGCAAGCATGACATCGGCGCGGTGAGCGCCGCTGGTCCAGAGCTTCTGACCATTGATGCACCAAGCGCCAGGGATTTTCTCGGCGCGCGACCGCACCGCCGCCAGATCAGACCCCGCCCCCGGTTCCGAAAGACCAATACAGGCGTAAAGTGCGCCGCGCGCCATGCCGGGCAGGTATTTCTGCCGCTGCGCCTGGGTGCCATAGCGCAGCAACAGCGGCCCGGTCTGGCGATCGGCGATCCAGTGCGCCCCGACAGGTGCCCCGGCAGCGAGCAATTCTTCCAGCACCACATAGCGTTCCATGGCCGACCGTTCATGGCCGCCATAGGCCTTGGGCCAGACCATGCCGAGCCAGCCGGCGGCGCCCAGCGCCCGCGAGAAGCCATCATCGGCGACCGCCCAGCAATTGGCGCGCCGCACGGGATCAACCGCTGGCAGGTTGGCGGCGATAAAGGCGCGGATTTCGGCCCGCAGCGCCGCCGTAGCGGGCGGCGGCACAAATGGCGGCAGGGCAAAGACGGCGGTCACACCCCCTTCATGCCCGGCACCGCCGCCGACGGCAAACTGTCAGATTTGCCGCGCCAACCATGCCGCTGCGTTGGCGGCATAACGCTGTGCATCCGCCAGACCCTGCGGATCGCGGACGATGGCATCCCCGGCCAGTTCAGTGACAAAACTGGGACAGCCCGTACGCGGGTCCCAATTATAATCGCACAGATGATGGAAGCTGGCGTCAGACAAGACCCGGCCGGCACCAGGCTCATCGACGGCGACAAGCAGGTTAAAGGCGGCGCCGCTCACTTTGCTGCGGCCGCGCGCAATGACACGGGCGACGCCTGCCAGCGCCGGCGGCACGCCGACCGAGCCTTCATGCGGATGCGCCGGCAGCGTCGCCACGCCGGCCACGACCGGATGCACCGGTGCCACCGCCTCGATCAGCTGGACATCGCCGTTCGCGCCCGAATGATAATTGGGCCAACTGATCGTCGGCGTATCCAAATCATCACAAGCCCAGCGCGCTGCATCAGGGTCGGGGTTGCCGGACTGAAAATGCTGGGTAGCGCCGATCGCCCCCAGACGCAGCAGGCAGGCGCCAAGATCCTGATGATCGCGGGTAATAAACAAGCCGCCACCGCGCTCCCGAAAGGCGGTTATAGCCGCGGCATCGGCATCGGTAATGGCGTTCACCACATCGACACCAAACAGCCAAAGCTGGTCAAAATTGCCGGCGGCCAGATCGATATCATCACCGGCCGCGTCCACCACCCGGTCCCGCGCATCGACCCTATATAGCGGCGTACCTGCCGCATCGGTTTGCGCCGCAAGGTGCGCTGCCAACATGGCAAAACGCCCGATATGCCAATCATCGGCGGTTGTCGGGATCGTCGTCTTCAGCAAAATACGCGTCGGCTGCGGCATTATCGGTCCCCTCGCCATGCGAGCACAGATTGGCAGCGTCGGCGTCCGCCGCAAGGGGCTTGCGGAAAAATGCCGGCTGACCCAAGGCAGGCCATGCCCCGCCGCCTGCTCGCCTCCATCCATGACGTGTCGCCGCGCTTTGAGCGCGAGATTGACATGCTGGCGGAACGATTCGACCGGCAGCTGGGAAATGCCCGCTTTGGCATGCTGGTGGTGCCCGATCATTGGGACCAGGCGCCGATTGCTGCCGACAAGGCTTTTCAGGCGCGGCTGCGAGGTTGGGCCGATGCCGGGGTGGAGATGTTCCTGCACGGCTGGCGGCACCTCGACGATACGCCGACCAGCTTTCGCCAGAAGCACATGACCGCCGGTGAAGGCGAATTTGCAGCGCTGGATCTGGCCGAGGCCACCCGTCGCCTGCGCCGTGGGCGTGCCGTCGTGGAAGATGCCATTGGCCGGCCGGTGGCGGGGTTCATCGCGCCGGCCTGGCTATACAGTGCTGATGCGCTGGCAGCCATACAGGCCGAAGGCTTTGCGCTGGCCGAGGATCATATGAAGGTCTGGCGTCCGGCCGATGGCAAGGTGCTGACCCGCGGGCCGGTGATTACCTGGGCCAGCCGATCAAAGGGGCGTATTGCCAGTTCGCTGTTCTTTGCCGGCCTGGCGCGATTCGGATTGCAACCCCTGACCAATGTGCGCATCGCCGTCCACCCTGGCGATACCGGGGTGCCTGCGCTGATCGCCAGCCTTGACGCCACCATCGCCCGGCTGCTGCCCGGCCGCGTTGCTGCGCGCTATGCCGACCTTGCCGATGGCTGAATCACCGCCGCGGCGGCTGGTGATCATGCCGTTTCTGCACAGTTTTGAACCCGGCGGCGTTGAAAGGGTGGCGCTGCGCCTCTGCGGCGCTTGGGCACGAGATCCGACGCTGGATGTGCGGCTGATAATGGGCCGCGAGAGCGGCGCGCTGGTGGATGAAGCGCCGGACGTCCTGGCGCGCCACGTTATCGCCGAACCCTTTTCCACCGCTGCCTGGGAAACCATCTGGATGATGATCGTGCTGTGGCGACAGATCAGGGCACAACGACCTGATGTACTGTTCGCCGCTGGCAATACCTATGCAGTTGTGGCGGTGATGATGAAACTGCTGCTGGGCCGGCGCTGTCCACCGGTAGTGCTTAAGGTATCCAATGATCTGTCGCGGGCCGACCTGCCGCGCCCGATACGATGGGGCTATTATCAATGGTTGCGGCTGCAGGGCCGGATGATCGATCATTTCACCGGGCTGGCAGAACCCATGCGCGCCGAAATCGAGACTGCGATGCGTGTGACGCCGGGACGCGTTCATATCATCGATGATCCCGCCTTGTCGGAACAAGACCGTGGGGCGCTGGCAGCGATCGGCGCCGCGCGGTGGCCGTTGCGCAAGGGGCGCCGCTATGTCGCCATTGGCCGGCTGGCGGCGCAAAAGAATCTTGCCATGCTGCTGCGTGCTTTTGCCCTTGCCGCCGATCCTGACGACTCGCTGACAATTATAGGGGAAGGCGGCGAACGCGCCCGGCTGGAACGTCAGATACTCGCGCTGCGGTTGGCCGATCGCGTTCAAATGCCCGGCCATGGTGCCGTCGGGCCGGCACTGGCAGCGGCGGATGTCTATGTCTTGTCGTCCGACTATGAAGGTGTACCGGCAGTGGTGATCGAGGCATTGGCCAGCGGGCTGCCAGTCGTCGCCACCGATTGCAGCGTCTCGATGCGTCAACTGGTCGGCAGCTTCGGCAGCATCGTCGCCGTTGGTGATGCGCCGGCGTTGGCAGACGCGATGCGCCGGCAGCCATTGCTGACCCCGGAACAACGGAGCGCCGCCGCAGATGCCATGCGCAGCTTCACCGTTGAACGCGCCGCCCAAGCCTATGCGGCGCTGTTTCATCAGGCGGCGTTCGGGGCGTGACCGCTTGTTCATCAGCCCGCAAGGCTGGCGCCAGCATGAGCGCGACAAGGACGCTAAAATGCCATATTGCTACGATATGAAGCAGCCAAGTGAAGTGATCGGACCCGTTTCCGCATGTATTCCTCCAATGTCAGCCTGACCGCGACCGGGCCTCTGGCTG
The DNA here is from genome assembly GCA_025360285.1 of Sphingomonadales bacterium. Lineage (GTDB taxonomy): Bacteria > Pseudomonadota > Alphaproteobacteria > Sphingomonadales > Sphingomonadaceae > Sandarakinorhabdus. The sequence goes on along the minus strand of JANYCM010000224.1, from coordinate 20,703 downwards.
TGCCAACCGATCCCGCCAATCCCGACCCTGCACCGCTGTCGGTTGCTGAACGCGGCTGGTCCTGGTGGCTGGGCGGTACCATTTCGGTCGCCATTCTTGGCGTTGTCGGCTGGGAACTGATGCGGGTCGATTTTACCGCCGTCCGCGCCATGGTGCCGACGACGCCCCTGTTTTGGTTGGTGTTCGCCGCGTCCTATCTGGCCGCACCGCTGTTCGACTGGGCGATCTTCCGCCGGCTCTGGCAAATTCCGTTGGCCGGCCTTGCCGCGCTGCTGCGCAAGCTTATCGGCAATGAACTGCTGCTCGGCTATATCGGCGAAGTCTATTTCTATACTTGGGCGCGGCGCCGCACATCGATGACGTCTGCTCCCTTTGGGGCGATCAAAGATGTCGCCATCCTGTCGGCATTGATGGGAAATGCCGTCACGCTGGCGATGCTGGCAATCGCCTATCCGTTGCTGGGCACGCTGCATCTTGGCATCAAGGGATCGACCTTGCTGCTGTCTGTCACGGTCGTCCTGGTCACGTCCAGCGCGGTGCTGCTCTTTGGGCGGACTTTGTTCAGCCTGCCCCGCCGCGAGTTGGCAATCGTCAGCCTCATCCATCTTCTGCGAATCATCACCTGCACCGGGCTCAACGCTTGGGCATGGCATCTCGTCCTGCCTCAGGTCGAATTGCAATGGTGGCTGATGCTGTCGGCAATGCGGCTGTTGCTGTCGCGGCTGCCGCTGCTGCCTAACAAGGATGTGGTGTTCGCGGGGCTGGCCGTTTTCCTGATAGGCCACGATGCTGAAATAGGCGCATTGATGACAATGATGGCGACGCTGATACTGTCGACCCATCTGCTGATCGGCATCGGGCTGGTCGCTGGCGACGCCGCGACGTGGCGGCGCAAATAATGCGGGCCGCTGCCGCCTTGTCTGCGCTTTTGCTGGTCGCCGCCGATGACGGCCCCGCGCCGTTGCGATCTACCCCTGACCTCGGCAAAGCCGAAGGCCAGTGTCGGCCGGGTGAAACCGGTCCGGCCGTTATTGTAACCGCTGTCGGGCTCAAGGATCGCAGCGGATTGTTGCGCGCCGAGCTTTATCCGGCCGATGATGAAGACTTCCTCGCCGACGACAATGTGCTGATCATGGCCGGCAAGACCTTCCGCCGCGTCGAAGTGCCCGTTGCCAAGACCGGCCCCGCGCAGTTGTGCGTCCGCTTGCCAAGTCCTGGCACCTATACATTGTCGCTGCTGCATGATCGCGACGGCAACCGCAAATTTGGGCTGTCTAGCGATGGCATCGGATTTCCGGGCAACCCGCACCTGGGCTTTTCAAAACCGCATGCCTCGGCGGCGCGGTTCGTCGCCGGCAATGGGCTGACGGGGATCAGTATCCGGCTAAACTATCGCCACGGCCTGTTCGGCTTCGGGCCGCTCAAAGACGCCAAATGAGGCCGGCGTGAAGATCGCCGATGTCTCGGCGCTGTATTCGCCGCAGGGGGGCGACATCCGTACCTATACACGGCGCAAGCTGGCGGCGGCGGAACGGCGGGGCCATGACATTACGGTGATCGTGCCTGGCGCCGATGCCAGCATCGAAACTGTCGGGCCGCACGCCCGCTTGATCAACATTCCTTCGCCGCGATTTCCACTCGACCGCAATTATTTCTATTTCGAAAGTGATTCCATCATCCATGCCGCACTGGATGCCGCTGCGCCGGATTTTGTGGAAGCCTCCTCGCCCTGGGGCAGCGCGACGGCTGTCGCCGAATGGGCAGGTGCTGCCCCCAGGGCACTGGTCATGCATGCCGATCCGATGTCGGCCTGGGCTTATCGTTGGCTGGGCGGGGTCGCCAGCCGCAAGACCATCGATAAGGGTTTCGAATGGTTCTGGCGGCATTTGCGCCGGCTAGATCAGGGCTTTGATACAGTGATCAGTGCCTCGCCGAGCCTGTCAGCGCGGCTGATCGAGGGCGGGCTGCTACGCGTCCAGACCCAGCCGATGGGGGTTGAGGCGGGCATCTTCAGCCCGCGCCACCGTGATCCGGCGCTGCGCGCGCGATTGCTGGCACGATGTGAATTGCCCGATGATGCAATATTGCTCGTTGGCGTCGGACGGTTTTCGCCTGAAAAGCGCTGGCCGTTGGTCATCGCGGGTGCGGTGGCTGCTGGTTATAGCCGCCCCTTGGGGTTGGTCGTGGTCGGCGACGGCCATGGCCGTAGCAAGATCGTCCGCGCCGTCGGCGAAAATCCACATATCCAACTGGTCTCACCAATAAACGACCGCGCCGAAATGGCGCGCCTTCTGGCCAGCGCTGACCTGCTAGTTCATGGTTGTGAAGCCGAAACCTTTGGCATGGTCGCCGCCGAGGCCAGGGCGTCTGGCCTGCCAATCGTTGTGCCCGACGCAGGCGGCGCCGGTGACCAGGCCGAGCCGGGAATGAGCAGCACCTTTGCTGCCGGCGACGCCGCCAGTGCCGCCAGTGCCATCAGCACAGCAATCGACCGCCTGCCAGCCCTGCGCGCGGCCGCGACCCTGGCGGCGCCAGCGGTTCGAACCATGGACCAGCATTTCGACGAATTGTTCGCCAGCTACCAAGCCCTGTTGCGCGGCGAAATGCGCGCTGCCTGAGCCGCGCTATGCTTCACCGGTCTCGATGGCGCTGATCGTCGCCCAATAGCCATCATCACTGGCACCGGCCTCAAGATCAGCGATTTCTTCTGACAGAATCGCCAGCACCCGGCCGATCATCGCTTCGCGCCCGGCTTCCCGGCGCTGGCGAACAGGGAGCGGCGGCACATAGGCCTCAACGGCATCAATGGTAAGCCAGCCGGCTTCCTGCCCCAGGACCTCAAGCGTATCGACCCGGTCCCGCAACACAGACACTTCGCGGGTCAATGCCAATACCATGGCGATCAGCCGGTCAATGGCGGGATCGGCGTGAAACGCCGGGCGCTTGCCGCTGACGAATTTTGGTAGGGGAGCAGTGGGCGCGTCCATCAGGCCGGCTTCCTCGCCAGCAGGATAGAAAAGCCGCGCTTCTTAGCCGTTTCCGACATGGCGGATACCCTTTGATTGTTCTGGCTCTGCTGGACGACAGCGGCAGTAAGCACGTCGAGCTGAATGTCCGCCGCGGCGAAACCGGCTATCTGGGCTACCTCGGCCAGATCTATACGGCGATATTGCCGCCAGAATGGCTCGTTGTTGTACCAGGTCTCATTTTCCTGGAGGAAAGTCGCATAGGGGTCGCTGTCATCGAAACGTGGTTGGTCGATATGCAGCATGACACCGCCCGGTTTGAGCAGGCGGAAATTGTCTTTCAGGATCGCCGGCAGTGCCCGGGTGCTGGTTTCGTGCAGCACAATATGGCTGGTAACCAGGTCAAAGCTGGCATCCGGATAGGGCGCCTGTTCAGCATCGCCCTGGGCAAAATGCACCGACACCCCCAGGCTTTCGGCGCGGCGATGGCCATAGCGCAGCAGCGCAGCACCGCAGTCCAGCCCGTGCAGCGCCGCGTCAGGATAGACGCCATGATAGGCGAGGGTGGCATGGCCGACGCCGCAACCGACATCGAGGATACTGGCGGGGGCGAAATCCGGCAGCCGGGCTTTCAGCCAGCGCGCTGCCAATTGTCCGACCCCATCGTTCATCGGGCCCATCAGCCCCGACATGTACAGATAGACACCGCGATCATAGACGGCCCCGGCGGCTTCATCGCCGGGGCCGCGATCAGCGCAATAGCCGCCAGGCATGCAATGGATGTCAATGGCGCTGATATAGCGCGGCGGCACTAGATCGGGATCAAGATTGAGGCTGCCACCGGCCGCTTTGACTCGCGCCGCAGCAGCACCGCGTTCGACTGCCGGTATGACGCTCGACCAGATCAGTTCCTGGCTGGTGCGGCGCGCCGAAAGGTAGAATTTATACCAACTGTCGGCAGACATCGCCCGGCGCACCTCGGCGGGGGTAGCGGGAGCCTTGCCGGCCTGGCGTGCATAGGCGGTAGCGGCGCGGCGATCGAACACCGTGCGGTTGGCCGGCATTAATTCGCCGGTGACATGATTGCGCAGGGTGAAGGCAAAATCCTGGGCGGCACGGTCATCGTGGCTGCCCTTGACGAGCGCGGCATGGTCGGCCTGATCGACGATATTCTTCAAGGCGTTTCTCCTGTCTGGGCCCCGGCCTGGCCCGCCGCCGCCAACCCTGCCAGCCGGCCAAGGCCCGTGGCGGTGAGCAAGCCGTTGCCGGCAATATAACCAGCCGCACCAGCGCCTGATACCCCGCGTGCCGCGCCGCCGCCGGCGAACAAATTGGGCAGCGCGGTGCCATCGGGCCACAGCACCCTGGCATCGCAATCAACTACCAGCCCGCCCTGTGTGTGGAACAGCGCCCCGGTCACCCGCGCTGCACGCCAGGGGGGAGCCAGGACCGGCTTGCCGGTGAAATCCCGGTCGAAGGGGCAAACCGCCGTACCCTGCGTCATGGCGGCGACCTCGGCGATCGTGGCACTCAGCGCCGCTTCCGGCAGGCCGGAGCAGGCGGCAAGGTCGGCAATCGTCTCGGCGGTGATGATGGCACCGGCCTTCAGTGCGTCATGATAATCATCGAATCTCAGCATTAACTGGTGCAGGCGTTCATCGAAAATGCTGAAGGCCTGCGCTTCAGGCTGAGCGATGATTTTGGCGGCCTGTTCGGAATAGCCCCGCGCTTCATTGGCAAAGCGCAGGCCGAGGCGGTTGACCTGAAAGCCGCCCTCCATGATCAAAGGCCACAGGATCGGGATGCCATGGCCCCAGGCAAGGCCGCCATGGCCCTGATAGGCGTCAAGATCGGCAGTGGCCGCGCCCAGTGCCTGGCCCCAGGCCAGGGCATCGCCCTTGTTGCCCGGATGACCGTGAAATACGGCGCCGGCAATCTCGGGTATATGGCGCACCACCAGCGCCGCATCACCGCCAAAGCCCGAGCAGGCAAGGATCAGCGTGGCGCAGCCGATGACTTCGCGGGCACCGTCGGGCCGGGTGACGATGACGGCCTCAACCAGGCCGTCACGGGCCACAAGATCGGTGGCAGTGGCGTCGGTCAAAATGTCGACCCCGGCGCCGCCGGCGGCGGCGAGCAGCGCCGCCATCAATTCGCTGCCGGTGCGATTGGGGGTGCCCATCATCCGCATGGCGCTGTGGCCGGGATACAAAAAACCGGTCACCAGGCTGAACGGCACGCCGTGCTCGCGGCGCAGCCATTCGACGGTCGCTGCCGATTCGGCCGCCAAACGATCGATGACCGCCGCGTCCCCGCCCTTTGCCTTGGCCCTAATGTCGGCGGCCAGTTGCGCGGCGCTATCAGCAATACCAGCGGCCAATTGATCGGGCGTACCGGCAGCGGGAACCAGCCCGGTTGACATGGCTGTCGTACCACTCGGTGTGCCATCGCGTTCAATAACGAGCACATCCGCCCCTGCGTCGCGCGCCGCCAGCGCCGCGACCAGTCCACAGGCACCACCGCCGATGATAACGACGGGGTATCGGGCGATGGGGTCGCCAGGCAGTTCGGAAAGTATGGCCACCGCCGCAACTTACCCGCTTGCCGCCTGCGGGTCTAAGAGGGCATCAATCTATCCGCTGGGCGGCGAATTATCGCAACAGGGGGCCGCAGCAGCGCGTGCGCTGAAAGGATGCAGCGGAAAGCGGGGCCAAATGACAGCGGGGGCAGAATTCAGGCGCGGTTGGCGGGTCGTCATCGGCGGCGCAATAGGCGCCGCCTTTTCGATTTCGGCGCTGCCTTTTTATACGTTGGGCGTGTTCCTGAAACCCGTGGCAGCCACCACCGGCTGGAGCCGCGAAGCGATCCAATGGGGCTTTGCCATGCAGATGCTGGGCGTGCTTTCGGTCACCTGGGCTTGGGGGGTGGCGATCGACCGGCGAGGCGCCCGGCCCGTGGCTTTGCTGTCAATGATAGGGCTGGGTATCGCGCTTGCCGCCCTGCCCTTGTTCGCCACCAGCCTCGCCGGCTGGTATGTTGGCTGGGTGTTCGTCGCCATATTCGGTGCCGGCACCGGCCAGGTCACCTGGACCAGGGGTATTAGCGGCTGGTTCAATCAGGCCCGCGGCACGGCGCTGGGCCTGGCGCTGTTTGGAACCGGCATTGCTGCCGTGCTGGCACCACCGTTGATGACGGCGGTGATCGCGCGTTCGGGCTGGCCGATGGGGTATCACCTGCTGGGTGCCAGCGTCATTGTCATCGGCTTGCCCCTGGTGACCTGGCTGTTCCGGGACGCACCGGCAGCGCTGGTGACGGCGGCGCCGCTGACCGGCATGACCCGCGGCGAAGCGCTGCGCGACCGGCGTTTCTGGACGATGCTGATCGCCTTTTCGGCGATCACCTTCGGCGTTGCAGGAGTCATCCCCAGCCTGGTGCCGCTGCTGACCGATCGCGGGCTGGATGCGGCGACGGCAGCGCGTTACGCGGCGCTCGCCGGCCTGTCGGTAATGGGCGGGCGGGTGTTTGCCGGCATCCTGCTCGATCGGTTCTGGGCGCCAGCCGTGGCGGTCGGCTTCCTGGCCATACCGGCGGGCGCTTGCTTCCTGCTGGTCGGTGGCACGCTGCCGAATGGACCGTTGATCGGCCTTGCCGCGATATTGGTCGGGCTCGCGGCAGGGGCCGAATTCGACCTGATCGCCTTTATGGCCGGGCGCTATTTCGGCATGAAACATTATGGTTTCATCTATGGAGTACAAATCGGCGGGGTATTGGGCGCAACCGGGCTGGCGCCGGCGACTTTTGGGCATATTCACGGCGTCACCGGCAGCTATGATCAGGCGTTGCTGGGTGCAGGCGTTATCTTCCTGACGGCGCCGCTGCTGTTGCTGACGCTGGGGCGGTACCCCCGCCATGGCTGATGCGGACAGTGATTCGATCGCCGTCATCGGCGCCGGCATCGGCGGGCTGGCTGTGGCGTTGGCGTTGGCCCGCGCCGGTCGAGCAGTGACAGTCTATGAACAGGCGGCACGACTGGGCGAATTGGGGGCGGGCATTACGCTTAGCCCCAATGCTGTGCGGGTGCTCGATTGGCTGGGGCTGGCCGATGGCATCCGCGCCGCCGGCTTCGTCCCCGATCGGCAATGGACCCAGCATTGGCAGACGGGCGACGTACTGCGCGAAAGCTTTCGTGGGAGTGACTTCGCCGCCCGCCACGGCGGTGCCGGCTATTATCATATTCACCGGGCTGATCTTCACGCGCTGCTTTGCGCCGGGCTGGCGGCGGCGGGCGGCGGGCTGGCGCTCGGCAAGGCGCTGATCGATGTTACCGCAGACGGCGAACTGACCTTTGCCGATGACAGCCGGGCCACCGCCGCCATCGTCATTGGTGCCGATGGCCTGAAATCGGTTGTGCGTGGCCGGCTGTTTTCGCCGCTGCCGCCACATTTCACCGGCCAGGTCGCCTGGCGCGGGATCGTGCCGGTGGCGGCGTTGCCAGCTGCTGTCCAGGCCCTGCCGCCGGGGATTCATGTCGGGCCACAGCGACTGTTCATGCGCTATCCGGTGCGCGGCGGGACGCTGATCAACTTTGCCGCGTTCGTTGAACTCGCCGGTTGGGAGGCGGAAGACTGGTCGATCCCTTCGACCATTCCCGAACTTCTGTCTCATTTTGCCAGCTGGGACCCGGCGGTGACAGCGATCATCGCGGCAACGCCCCCCGCATCCTTGTTCAAATGGGCGCTGCATGCTCGCGAACCACTGGAGGGCTGGATCAAGGGCCGGGTGGTGCTGCTCGGCGATGCGGCGCATGCGATGCTGCCTTTCATGGGCCAGGGGGCGGCCACAGCTCTGGAGGATGCTGCCATATTGGCGCGCTGCCTGGTGGCATTTTCGCCTGAAATGGCGCTGCAACGCTATGAAGCCCTGCGGCGTGAGCGCACCACTTTGGTGCAAACCCAATCGCGGCTGCTCGGGATGCAGTTGCAAGGCCGTGATCCCGCCAGCCTTGGCCGCGGTGACTTGCAGAATGAAGAGCGGCTGGGCTTGTTCGATTATGATGCGGTGGCGATGCCGATCCTTCCCGCGAACTCCCCACAGCTCCAGGATCAATGTCATAGTGATTGAACCATCATGGCGGGCTTTACCCGGCAGCTCGTTTTCCTTGTGGTTGCAGGAGAATTGGCGACACGCAGAATAGCTGGGCCCTGGGTCAAGCCCCGGCTGACAAAGCCGATTTCATCGAGGCGAAATTCGCTCCAGGGCGCCGAAATTGCGGGCGGCACAATCCATCAAAAGTCCCAAAAGTCACACCGATCCCAGGTGCGGGACTTTTGCGGGATGTGCCGGTGCGGGATTTGAAAGTGTAGGATTTGGCGGCAATCCAAACGTGTTGACGCGTTCAGAAGATTTGCGATGTCAAAGAGCCGATGCGCATGATTATGGCAGAAACAGCAGGTGTAGGACAGCGCAAGTTCCTCGGCGGCACATGGCCCTCCCGCCTGACTCAAAGCCGCCAGACCCGGTTGCAGGCAGGCAGAATTTGCGCCTCCCCCGCAGCCGTGAAGCGACGCGAAACGCCAACGCGGAAGGCGCTGAACTCAAGTCAACCAAGCCGTAATCGAGTCCGAATTCGGCGGCTCAATGCCGCTTGAAAATCGCGATACGACGCATTTCTCGCGGTTCCGCAAAAAGCGGCGGGGACCTTGAACGGCCATTTTGCTACAGAAATAAACACATTTTATTTACAATTTAAATCGTGATCGCGCCATTTTAAATTCAAGAATATTCGCTATGCGCAATCAGTGCTTTACAAAACGCGCATAAGCGTAAAATACATAGGTGGGGTTGCGAGCGATCGCAAAAAAACTCCGCAGGGGTGTCTTCATGATTAATAAATGTTATTATTCAGTTACTGGGGCGTTGCTGATTATTTCTGTGCAAGCTTCGGCAATGACATACCTTGCGACAAGCAACAATTTTGTAGCAACGCTGGCGGCCGTCAAAGCGGGCGACACGATCAAGCTCAATGGAAATTTCACCTCGTTCAACGTTGTCGATCATAGTTGGTCAAAACTGGTGACAATTGATGCTACAAATGCCCGAATTTATGACACGGTCTCCATCAAGAACGTCACCAATCTGGCGATTGTCGGTGGCACATTTGGTTCCAGCACCGGGCCGACGCGATCAACACGGGCAATCGCCGTTTATGACGGCGCCGGGGTTTCGGTTTCCAAGGCAACCTTCGTGGGTGATGGCACGGGCATGGGTCTCACCTTTGCCGGCACGTCACACGCGACCAGTTCCGCCAATAAATTTTCCAACTTCAAGGTGGGGCTTGGCGTCGTCGGCGTCACCACCGGCAAAATGTCGAGCAACAGCTTCAAGTCCATGACCAGCGATGGCATGAATATTGTCGGCAGCTATGGTGTCACCGCCGCATCCAACAATTGTTCGGGTTTCACGCCGGCACCGCTGGCGCATCCCGATTGTATCCAGCTCTGGAGTGTGCCGGGCACGCCCGTGCAGTCCGATATCCAGTTGCTTAACAATATCATCAACGGCCCAAGCCAGGGCCTTACCTCGTTCAACCCGGAATATGGTGGCGGCCTGCGCATCACCATATCGGGCAACAAGATCAACACGTCGTATCCACAAGGGATCGCCTGTTACAATTGCGTGGACAGCGTCATCACCAACAACACATTGACGACGTTGCCCGGTGCCGCCTTTCGCACCTCCATCAACATCGTCGGCGGCAGCAACAATATCATTTCAGGCAACAGCGTCGGGGCCAGGCCAGCGACAAGCGGGCTGTCGGCGTTCGACACGTCCGTCGCCGATCCTGCCGATCCAACGACATGGGATACTGACCCCCTGCCCGATGCTGTTGTGGAGGATCTGGCGATCCTGAACGGCGATCCGGCCCTGGACGGACTGATGGATGGCGCCGTCGATTATGCCGGCGATACGCCATCCGATCCCGATACGCTGACGCCAGCCTTTGGGTCGGCACGCAGTTTCGGCGGGCCATCCTTTATCGGCGCGGTCCCTGAAGCCAGCATCTGGGTGCAGTTGATCGCCGGCTTTGGGCTGACCGGGCTGGTGCTGCGCCGGCCGCGGCGTCTGGCTTAGGGCCTGTTGCAGTTAAGTTGATCTGCTCCCTCCCCCTTGCGGGGAGGGCGACTCGCGCTATTGCGCGAGCGGGGTGGCGGGCATCAGTACCGATACCTGTGAACCCCCACCCCGCTCGGCTGGCGCCGAGCCGCCCTCCCTGCAAGGAGCAGGGAGTCCAACTTTGTCAACCTAACTGCGAGCGATTCTAGAGCGCGAAAGCGCCTTCGGCGGGCGGGGCCGACGGCCCTGCACACATGTTGCTGGATTCAGATCGATCACGACGTGTGGCGCCAAACCCGACAAAAGGGGTCCGGGGCCATCGGCCCCAGCCGCCGCAGGCCGCTTGAATCTGAAACGGTATCAGCCGGGGCTGCGCGTCTGCATCGCCTTGAACCAGCCCGGGAGTTCGGGATCGGGCGCGCGAGGCACCGGCTGGCCGGCGGGCACCGGTGCCGGGGTCTGGGTCCGCGCATACCATTCAAGACTGGACAGGGACGGCTCCTCCCAGACATCGGGCGCCTTCAGATATTTGGGATGGTGTTTTTCGACATAGTCCAGCGTCTTGCGATCGATGCGGTTGATATCGTCATAGGCCCCCATGAATGTGCTGTATTGGGCATGGCCCGGCGTCGGCCCCATTAACAGCCATGGCAGCCACGGCGTGGTACGCGACCAGGTGCCGCCATATTCGACACTGGTTTTTTTGGCGTTCTGCATGTCGCCCCAGGGAATTTGATACAGGAAGGTTTCGGTCACCTGGTTGAACGGACTGGCATTTTCACGCGGCCATTTCGCCGGCGGCAGCGATGACGGGTAGAAAAGATTGATGTGACTGAACAGGTTGAGCGTCGAGCCGCGCCGCGTCCAATCGAGTTGCAAGGGCTTGGGCGCCGGCTTGGCCCGGTTGAGGCCGCCATAGCTGGGCGGTTCAGGCGCGAATTCGGTGATCGTGTGATTGAAGGGATCATTGGTGATCGGCACCACCTTGACCCGTTCGTTCAGATAGGGGTTCAGCATTTCATCAACGATTTCGCCGCTTTGCAGATCGGTATAAAGGCCGATTTCGCGCAATATCTTGCGATAACCGGTGCCGCTTTCATGCGGCAGCAGACGGGCGCATGACATCATGGTGAAGCCGCAGATATCCCGTATGGCCTCGCCCGGCCGCACCCCCTGGACGATGCCCTGTGCCCAGCCATATTTGGTTGATTTCATGTCGGTGTTGCCGAGCAATCGAGCCCAGGCCTCGCGGTTACCCATCGGCGTGGCGAGATCGAGGAACGCCCCCTTCACACCGCTGGTCGCCGCGGCGGCACGGGATTCGCTGCTGCCGGTAAGGGCTGTGCCAGCGGCCAGCGCGCTGCCCAGCACCAGAAATTCACGGCGTTCCATCACGGTCTCCCAAGTCCAGATCTTGTCCGGACAAATTCGACCATTGCCGGGCTTTGACATCAAGAGCGGGCGGGTTAGTCTATCCATCTGCCGGATAGACAGGCAGCAGGGGACACAGAGTGGTGGGGCAAGCGACACCAGACCGATCGGTAACAGAACGCGATAGCCCAGAACGCGATAGCCCCGAGCGCGACGGTAACGTCCGCGCCATCAGTCGCGGACTGGCCGTGTTGCAGGCGGTCAATCGCGGCGGCGCTGTCACCATGATGCAAATCTGCCGCAGCGCCGGCATCCCCTACCCCACCGCCTGCCGGATCGTGCAGACGTTGATCGACGAAGGCATGATCGAGCGCGAGCCGGTGCGCAAACGCTATCGCCCGACGGCGTTGGTCCGCACCCTGAGTTATGGCTATCAGGATGAGGGTGATCTGGTGGCCGTCGCCCGCCCGCATATCGTCGCGCTGACGCGGGCGCTGGCCTGGCCGGTGAGCGTCGCCACCCGCGTCGGGCCGGCGATGATGGTGCGCGATTCGACCCATCAACTGACCAGCCTGACGCTGCACAATTATGTCCCCGGCTTCACCCTGCCGATCATCGAATGTTCCACCGGCAAGGCCTATCTGGCGTTTTGTGATGAGGAGGAACGCCGCGGTGTCCTGCAGGGGTTGCGCCAGCTTGACGGGCCGGCCGAGCGGCTGGCGGTGCTGCTGACCAGCAATGAAAAAATGCTCAGCGACATTCGCCAGCGCGGCTATGCCACCCAGGCGCGCAACGCCTATACGGCGACACCGGGCAAGACCTCGTCGATCGCCGTGCCCTTGTTCCAGAAGGACCGCGTAACCGGTTCACTGGCGCTGATTTTCTTCGCGTCTGCCGTCAGCATGGCCGAAGCCGAAGGCCGATTCCTCGCAGCGCTGCAGGCGACCGCCGCGACGATTTCACGCGAACTGGGCTCCGGCGCTCAATATCCGCCTGCCGGATAGCCGGCGTGAATGACCCCTTCGCGGCGGCGGCGGTGTGCATCTTTACATGTGTGTGACACGTCGCCGGCTGGCCAGGCAAGGCCAGGGCGGCGTTGGTCACCCAGAGGAGGGGACATGACAGACCATCGCACGATCGAGGGGATTGCCTTGCATATGAAAGGCCTGGCGCTGGCCGCCACGGCGCTGGGCCTTGTTCTGGCAGCGCCCGCCTGGGCACAGGCGACACCGGCAAACACCGCCGCTGCCGATGCCGATGATTCCAACGCCATCCTGGTCACCGCCCGCCGCGTTTCGGAACGTTTGCAGGACGTGCCGATCGCCGTCAGCACGATTTCGTCGCAGGAATTGCAGCGCCAGGGCATCGATGATCTGTCGGACATTGCCGAACGCACCGTCGGCTTCAGCTTTGAAGCGATCACGCCGATCGTTGTGCAGCCGGCCATTCGCGGCCAGACCAATTTGCGCACCACCTCGCCGGTGCAGAATGTCCCCGTCTATCTCGATGGCATCTACATGCAGCGCGGTTACCTGATCGATCAGGGCCTGCTCGAACTTGACCGGGTGGAGATCATCAAGGGGCCGCAATCGGCGCTTTATGGCCGCAACGCCTTTGCCGGTGCGATCAACATGACGACCAAGGCGCCCAACCTTGAAAACATCGAAGGCAAGATCAGCGGCACCATCGGCACCTATGACCGCTATGATGCCCGCGGGTATATCAGCGTGCCGATCATCAAGGACAAGCTGGCGGTGCTGGCATCCGTGGCGCATTCGCAGTTCGACGGCACCTGGACCAACAACCATCCGCTGGCCAACGCCAATGGTGCGCTGACCAAGGGCAATCTCGGCGGCTGGAACAAGGAAGCCTATCAGTTCCGGGTTATTGCCAAGCCATCTGACGATGTGACGATCGATGCCGAATATATCCGCACCGAACGCACGATCGAGGCCCAGCCCGGTTACACGCTGGCCACCGCCGGCACGGCGAGCGCGCTCAACACGCTCAATGCCTCACCTGTCGGGGGACAGAACCGCCTCTATGTCGGTGAACTGCCCGCCGTCCCGGTGCTGGTTGCCGGCGAAACCCGCTTGCCCGGCCTGGTCATCGATCCGCGTGCTTATGGTCTCAAGGGTCCGACCCAGGTCATTTCGGCCAAGGCCGAATGGGCCCCCGATGGCCCGGTCAGCGTTGCCTATCAGTTCGGCTATACCCAGGCCAATATTACGGCGCGGGGGTCGCCGACCCGCGATCCGCTGGTGCCGCTGGTGCTGTTCGGCACCAATTTCGGCAATCTGTTCGATTCGAGCGGCAGCGATTCCAGTTTCAAGGGATCGAGCCATGAATTGCGCCTGACCTATGATGACAAGGGTGCCGTGCGCGCCTTGTTCGGGTTCAACTATGCCAAAACCAAGGATATTGATTCAAACGCCAGCGAAACCGCCCCGCTGAATTCGCTGACCCTGCCCGATCCGATCGCCTTTTTCCCGATCGGCGCCGGCCTGCCGTTCCCCACCAACTTCTTCCAGCGCAACACCTATCTGCAGCGCGACGAGAACATCGTCAGCCTGTTCGGCTTCATCGGCTGGAAGGTGAACGACCGGCTGGAAGTCACCGCAGAAGGCCGCTGGACCGACGAAAGCCAGCGCGCCAGCGACTATCTGGTCCGCCAGGCCGCGCCCAACAATTTGATCCAGGCGGCGGCGCCGACCCAGTTCAAACGGTCGACCAATTACTTCGCGCCGCGTGGCACCATCACCTACAAGTTCGGCCCGGACAACATGATCTACGGATCGGTGGCCCGCGGTGTCAAATCGGGCGGTCTCAATGGCAACGTGCCCTATGTTGCCCAACAGACGTATCAAAATGAAACCAACTGGACCTATGAAATCGGATCGAAGAACAGCTTCTTCGACCGGGCACTGACGCTGAACTTCGCCGTCTATCATACCGACTGGAAGAATCTGCAAACCAATGCCGTGCGCCTTCAGGCCAATGGCACGGCGCCGTCCTTCATTGCCATTGTGCCCTCACTGATCGGCAATATCGGCGGCGTGAAGGTGACAGGCGCCGAAATCGAGGGCGTCTGGCGCATCGCGCCGCCGGTCAAGCTCGACTTTGGTGCCAGCTACAACCGTTCGCGCTATGCCGCCGGATCGGTCTCGCAGCGCTTTGGCGCCAGCGGCAATTGCGATGGCCTTGTCTGCACTACCGTCGCCGGCACACCGACGCCGGTATTGTCGATTGCCGGCAACCATCTCGAACGCGTTCCCGAATTCGATGCCCGCGCGGGCCTGACGTTCGACGGCAAGTTCGGCGACCGCAATGACTGGTATATCCGCGGTGACGCCAGTTACCAGACCAAGTCCTACGTCGATGAAGCCAATCTCGCCTGGGCGCCCGACCGGTTGCTGTTCAATGCCTCGGCCGGCATCACCTTCGGCCGCTTCGGATTGAACGTATATGTCAAGAACATCGCCGACAAGAAATATGTCTCATCGTCGCTGTTCCTGATTGGCACCGGCGGCGCGCTGTCGGCATCCTATGTGCCGACGCTGGGCGAGCGCCGGACCATTGGCCTCACCGGGTCCGTGACCTTCTGATCCGGCGGAAGCGGCGGTGGCCGATTTCAACCGGCGGCAGGCCATCGGCGGCGCGGCAGCGCTGTTGATGGTCGCCGCCGCGCCGCCGCCGCGCGATACCGGGCTGGTACTTGCTGACGGCCGGGCTGTGCCGCTGCGGCTGTGGCCGGCGGCTGGCAAGCCACATGGCTTCATGGTGTTTTCGCACGGCGCCAATAGCCGGCCCGACAAATATGATCGCCTCGCCAGTGCCTGGGCCGCCGCCGGCTGGACGGTCATCGCGCCGCTGCACGCCGATTCGCCCGATCATCCCGGCGGCGGCAAGATCGATCCGGCGCTGGGCATTCCGCTGCGCCTCGCCGACATGCGCGGCATCATCACGGCGCGCGCGGCGCTCGGTCTGCCCGACGGGCCGGTGATCGCCGCCGGCCACAGCTACGGCGCGCTGATCGCCCAGATCATGGGCGGTGCCGGGCTGGAAGCCCCCGGCGTGCCCGATCCCGATGTCGCCGCAATCATCGCCTTTTCGCCGCCCGGCCCCTTCCCGCCGCGTATTCCAGCCACCGCCTGGGCCTCGGTAGCCCGGCCGATGTTTGTCGAAACCGGCACCGGGGATGTGCTGCCGATGATGGCACCAACCTGGCAGGTCCACCGCGCCAGTTATGACACTGCCCCCGGCCCGGCCGCACTGTTCGTCGGCGACGGCGTTGACCATTATTTCGGCAATATCATCTGCCGGCCCGAACGCAGCGAGGCCCCACAGACCGCGCAATTCGACGCTGCGCTGGCGACCAGCCTGGCGTTTCTGCGGCTGGCCCTGGCCGGCAAATCGCTGGCGCCGCTGCGGCGGGCCGGTGCGAGTTGGGTGGAGACGAAGTGACGGGCCGCCGGCGGGCAGGGGCTGAGCCCTTGCACCCCTTTTGATGCGGCGCTACATTGATGGGCGGTGGGGGCAGGTGCATCTGCTGGCGGCCGGCGATGGCCCGGTGCTGGTGTTGCTGCATCAATCGCCGTTGTCCGGCGCCATGTTCGCCCCGGCGCTGCCTTTGCTGGCCGCCGCCGGCCTTCATGCCATCGCGATCGACACACCGGGCTTTGGCGCTTCCGATCCGCCGCCGGCGCCGGCCAGTATCGCCGATCATGCCGATGCCCTGGCCGCGCTGCTGCCGCAACTGGCGGCGGGACCGGTGCACCTGCTCGGCCATCACACCGGCGCTGCCATTGCCGCGGCGCTCGCCGCCCGGCATCCCGGCGCTGTCGACCGCCTGATCCTCAATGGCGTGCCGCTGTTCAACGCTGCGGAACGCGCGCACTTTGCGGGCTTTCGCTTCGATCCCGTCGTGCCGCGCGCCGATGGTGGACATCTGACCGACGCCTGGGCGCAGCGCCTGCGCGCCACGCCGGGCTGGACGGATCTGGCCGCCATGCACCGCCATGTCGTCACTATGCTCGCCAACCCCGATCGCTATCATTGGGGCTTCGAAGCCGCCTTTGCCTATGACATCGCCGCCGATCTGGCGGCGATCCAGGCGCCGACCCTCATCCTTACCAACACCGGCGAGGATCTTTACGATGCCTCGTGCCGCACCGCCGCGCTGCGCCCGGACTGGGCGTTTGTCGCGCTGACCGGTGGCACCCATGACATTGTTGATGAACAGCCGGCAGCCTGGGTGGCAGCAGTGGCGAATTTCATCAACTAACCCAGCGTCTTGTGGAAAAATCCCGTCATGTCGGCCAGCGCCGGCGCCTTGCCGCGGAAGGGCTTCGACAGCGCCAGGATGATGCCGATATGGCCGATATTGGGATAGGTTTTCACCGTAACCGGTGATTTCAGCGCCGTCAGCGCCGCCGCCAGCGCGGTGGCATTGCGCGGTTTCACCGTCGTGTCCTCGTCGCCGGTCAGCAGCAGCAGCGGCGGCGCTTCAGCGCGAGCAAAGCTGATCGGCTGGGTCTGGCGCGGGTCGGGGGCCTGGCCAAAGGCTGCCTCGGCGGCGCCGCCGGCTTCGAACGGGTAGAAATCATAGGGGCCGGCGAGCCCGACGCCGGCCTTGATCGCCCCCGGCACGCCAGCCGCCGCCAGCCAGCGCCCGTCGAGCGCCAGCAGGATGGCGATATAGCCGCCGGCGCTGTGGCCGCTGACACCGATACGCGCCGGATCACCGCCGTAACGGGCGATGTTGGCGACCGTCCACGCGACGGCTGCCGCGCCATCTTCGACAAAGGCCGGATAACGCACCTGCGGTACCAGCCGGTAATCGGGGACCACGACGACAAAACCACGCGACGCCAAGGCCTTGGCCGCAAAGGCATAATCCTGGCGCCGGCCGCTGTTCCAACTGCCGCCATAGAAAAACACGATGACCGGGGCGCGGGAGACCCCTTCCGGCGCATAGACGTCGAGCGTCTGGCGCGGGTCGCTGCCATAGGCGACGTCTGCCGCCACATGAGCGGTGCCGCCATCGCCGGGCGTGACATTGTTGAGGCCATTGAGCGTCCCCAGCTTTGTGCAGCCCGCCAGCAGCGCCAGCGCCGCCACCCCGCCCGCGCCGATTACCCAGCGCCGTGTCTGTGCCATGTCGCATCCCCTTTGCCCTGCCGCTTTGCCATGCCGCCGGCGCTTTGCAAATGCCGCCTATGTTAATCGGCCGCGGCCTCAATGGCTTCCATCGCGGCGTCGCTAAGCCCGAAATGGTGGCCAACTTCGTGGACCAGCACATGGGTAACAATCGCATCCAGGCTGTCGTCGGTCCGGCACCATTCTTCCAGGATCGGCCGGCGATAGAGAAAGATCATGTCGGGCAGCACGCCCGTCGGTTCATCGCCCTTCATGCCGACATGGCGGCCCTGATACAGGCCCAATATGTCCCATTCGCTCTCCAGTTCCATCACCGCCATGACATCCCGATCGGGAAAATCCTCGACGCGCAGCAGGACGTTGGCGAGGTGGCGGCGGAACAGATCGGGCAGGCGTTCGACCGCCGCCTGGGCGAGCGCTTCGATGTCGGCAAGGGTCGGCGGCAGGGTGTGGCGGGTTTGCATCGGGGCGAGATAGGGGCGCAGCAGGTCATTTGCGAGGGTGGCGACCGGCTTTGCGGGTATTGCCGCCGGGCAAACTGGGCTAAACGCCGGCAATGCACAAATTCACCGCCGCCGAAATCACCGCCGCGCTCGCCACCATCCCCGGCTGGACCCAGGTCGGCGACGGCATCGAACGTCGTTACGTCTTTGCCGATTTCGTCGCCGCCTTTGCCTTCATGGCGCGCGTCGCGCTGCTCGCCGAAAAGGCCGATCACCACCCCGAATGGTCGAACGTCTGGAACAAGGTCGATGTCCGGCTGACGACGCACGACGCCGGCGGCCTGTCGGCACGAGATTTTGCCCTGGCCCAGGCGATTGACGCCGCCTGAGGGTCAGCGCCCGGAAATCAGCGCAGGGAAATCAGCTATTATCCTCGACCGGCGCGTCGGGGCCGTTCCTCTTGATCGAATCGATGGCGTTCTGGGCCGAGCTTTTGCTGCTGTAGCCCTCAGTCGAAAACATGATCTCGCTGTTGTATTTGAAGCGGACGCGGAATTCGCCGGCCTTGTCCTTATAGATTTCGAACTTGTGCGCCATGTCGTGTCTCCCCTTGGTTGTTGCGGGGATGTTATGGGGTGTGGCGGGGGAGTCAATCGGGGGCAGAATCGGAATTCGGGAAGCAAGGGCATGGGCAAAGCCCATGCTGACGTCGGACGGGTTCGGCGGGAGAAGACCCCGCCGCCCCGCCGGCCGATCTTGCGCCTGTCGGCGCGCGGGACGCGCGCTCGCGGCGCTGCGATCAGCGCGGTGCCATCCGGATCGCCCCGTCAATCCGCACATCCTCGCCGTTGAAATAGGAATTCCGGCACATCTCCACCGCCAGCGAGGCATATTCATGCGGGTTGCCCAGCCGTTTCGGGAACGGCACCGACGCGGCCAGCGCATCCTTCACATTCTGCGGCGCGCCGTTCATCAGCGGCGTGTTGAAAATGCCGGGCAGGATGGTGTTGACGCGGATGCCCTCGCTCATCAAATCGCGGGCGATCGGCAGGGTCATGCCGACGACGCCGCCCTTTGACGCGCTGTACGCCGCCTGGCCCATCTGGCCGTCCTCGGCCGCCACCGATGCCGTGTTGACGATGGCGCCGCGCTCACCGTCTTCCAGCGGATCGAGCGTCAGCATCCCGGCCGCCGATTTGGCGATGCAGCGGAAGGTGCCGACCAGGTTGATCTGGATGATCATGTTGAAGGCATCCAGCGGAAAATGCTTGATCTCGCCGGTTTCGCGGCTGCGGCTGGCGGTCTTGGCGGCGTTGCCGGTGCCGGCGCAATTGATCAGGATGCGTTCCTGGCCGATGGCGGCGCGCGCCTTGGCAAAGCCGGCCTCCACCGATTCATCGCTGGTGACGTTGACATGGCAAAACACCCCGCCCAGTTCCGCCGCGACCTTTTCGCCCTTTTCGGCATTCATGTCGAAAATCGCGACCTTGACGCCCTCGGCCGCCAGCGCGCGGGCGGTGGCTTCACCCAGCCCCGAAGCGCCACCAGTGACGACAGCCGAACAACCTGCAAGTTTCATTTTCGCTCTCCCAAGGATTTGCCCGCTTATGCGAACCGGCGTGGCCCGGCGCAACCGGTTTAGAAAGGGAGGGTCTGGCCCCGGTTTCCCTGTCATCCCGGGCTTGACCCGGGATGACAGGCTGTTGTTCAGCGCTGCGCTTCGGTCAGTTCGGGCTTTCCGCCACACTCGCCGCCCGCACCCCGCGGGCGATCTGGCGCTCGCGCACTGCCAGATAGACGGTGGCGGCAAAGATGGTGATGCCGCCCACAATCGTCAGCGCATCGAGCCGTTCGCCGAACAGCGCAATGCCGGCAACCGTCACCAGCCCGAAGCGCACGAAATCATAGGGCAGCACCGCCGATGCCTCGGCCAGCGCAAAGGCCCGGTTCATCGACAATTGCCCCACCGCCGCCGCGCAGCCAATGGCGAACAACAGCGGCCAGACATGCGCCGGCGGCCATTGCCACACCGTCAACGCGACAATCAGGCTGGGCGGCGTCATCAGGATGAAGGTCCAGGCCGCCACCGCCCGGCTGTCATCGGTCGCCACCAATTGCCGGATGGCGATGATTGAAAACGCCGTCGATACCGCCGAAATCATTGCCGCCAAGACTCCCGGCGTCATCGGCAAGGCACCGGGCCGCACCACGATCAACATGCCGATGAACCCGACAACCAGCGCCGCCACCCGCCGCGCATGGATCTTTTCGCCCAGGAACAGCACAGCGCCTACCGTGGCGAACAGGGGCGCGGTATAATTGATGCTGAGCGCCGTCGCCATCGGCGCATGGGCAACCGCATAAAAAGTGCCCATCGTGGCGATGAACCCCGATGTCGCACGGCGCAGATTGGCGGTGAGCCGATCGAGCCGGATCAACCCCTTGTTGCGCAGCATCATCGGCAACAACACCGCCGTGCCAATGGCATTGCGGAAAAACACGATCTCAAAGGCGTGCACCTGCCGAGAGGCATAACGGATCATCACCCACATCGACGCAAAGGCCATGCAGGAAACAATCATCCATTGAACGCCGCGGGTGGTGGTGGAGGTCACGCTTTGGGGTTAGCTTGGCGGGGCCCAAGAAGGAAG
>JANYCM010000194.1 GCA_025360285.1 Sphingomonadales bacterium | reverse complement strand
GGCGGCGCTGCTGGGCGATGCCGGGCAGTTCGATGCCGCCCTGGCGCGCTATACGGCGCTCAACACGACCCCGGTGGCGGGCCGTGCCGCGATGGCGGCAACGATGATCAACCACGCCCTGTTCGCCCTTTCGGTCGATCGCCCTAAGGAAGCGCTGGCCGCCGCCGATTTCGCCGATGCCAATGGCGCCGCCGGCAATGATTTCGGCCGCGCCTATCTGGCGCAGGCGCGCAGTTGTGCGCTGACGCTGCTGGGCAAGCCGGCCGATGCCGCGGCGCAAGCCGCGCCGGTGCTGGCGCATCCCGAAGTCAATGCTGATGCGGCGCTGGCCGTGATGATCTGCCTTGGTCAGCGCGATGCCGCCGCGGCGCTGATCATCCGCCAGCTTGGTGATCCCGATGAACGGATGGACATGCTGTTCGAATTGCAGCCCTTTCTGATCGCCGATCGAGCCGGTGCCCGCGACGTGCGGCAACGCGCGGCGCTGCGCCAGTTGAAGCAGCGCGGCGATGTGAAGGCCGCCTTTCTCAAGGCCGGGCGCGACCTGCCGGCGGCGGTGGCGCCGCCGCGCTAGGCAAATACCCGGTCGAAAATCGTATCGACATGCTTCAGGTGATAGCCAAGGTCGAACAGTGGTTCGAGCTGATCGGGGGGCAAAAGAGCGGTGACGTCGGGGTCGGCGATCAGCAGGTCCAGCAATTGCAGTTGCCCGTCGGATTCCCAGACTTTCATGGCGTTGCGCTGGACCAGGCGGTAGCTGTCCTCGCGGCTGGCGCCGGCCTGGGTCAGGGCCAGCAGGATGCGCTGCGAATGAATGAGGCCGCCCATCATGTTGAGGTTCTTCAGCATCTTGTCGGGGTAGATCAGCAGCTTTTCGATCACCCCGGCCAGCCGCGCCAGGGCGAAATCCAGCGTCACGGTGGCATCGGGGCCGATCATGCGTTCGACCGAGGAGTGCGAAATATCGCGTTCGTGCCACAGCGCGACATTTTCCAGCGCCGGGGTGACATAGCCGCGCACCAGCCGGGCAAGGCCGGTCAGGTTTTCAGTCAGCACCGGGTTGCGCTTGTGCGGCATGGCGCTGCTGCCCTTCTGGCCTGGCGCAAAATATTCTTCGGCTTCAAGCACTTCGGTGCGCTGGAGATGGCGGATTTCGGTGGCCAGCCGCTCAACGGAGCCGGCAACGACGCCCAATGTCGCAAAGAACATCGCATGGCGATCGCGCGGGATGACCTGGGTGCTGACCGGTTCGACCGTCAGCCCCATCGCCTTGGCCACATGCGCCTCCACCGCCGGGTCGATATTGGCAAAGGTGCCGACGGCGCCGGAAATGGCGCAGGTGGCGATTTCGGCGCGTGCCATGACCAGCCGTTCGCGGCAGCGGCGGAATTCGGCATAGGCCTGCGCCAGCTTCAAACCAAAGGTCGTCGGTTCGGCATGGATGCCATGGCTGCGGCCCATGGTGGGCGTATGGCGGTGCTCAAAGGCCCGCGTTTTCAAGGCCTTGAGCAGGGCATCGGTATCGGCGATCAAAATGTCCGCCGCCCGCGCCAGCTGCACCGACAGGCAGGTATCGAGCACGTCGGAACTGGTCATTCCCTGATGCACGAAGCGCGCTTCGGGGCCGACATGTTCGGCGAGGTTGGTCAGGAAGGCGATGACATCATGGCGGGTTTCGCGTTCGATCTCGTCGATCCGCGCCACGTCGAATTTGCCGCGTTCCCACACCGCCCTGGCCGCCGACGCCGGCACCACGCCCAGTTCAACCAGCGCATCCATGGCGTGCGCCTCGATTTCGAACCAGATGCGAAAGCGGGTTTCGGGTTCCCAGATGGCGACCATCTCGGGGCGGGAATAGCGGGGGATCATGGGTGGGTTTCCGGCTGTGGCGGGGCGTTTCAGGGTGACAGCTAGCGGTTAGCACGCGGTCGCCACCGGGCAAAGCCGGGGGATTTCGGGTGTGTTGCCGGGCATGGCCTTTCGCGGCAGCGCCGCCGCGCTTAACTGACAGGCGTGACCGAACCCCAATCCGTCCGAATCGTGGTTTTCCAGCATGGCCTGGGGGCGCTGGATTATGCCGTGCCGCCGGGCATGGTGCTGGCGCCGGGCGATGCCGTCACCGTGCCGCTGGGGCCGCGCCACATCACCGGGGTGGTGTGGGACAAGGATCGCCTGCCCGGCCGCGAAGTCGCCGCCGGGCGCTTGCGGCCGGTGGCGGCGCGGCTCGATCTGCCGCCGCTCGCCGCGCCGCTGCGCCGGCTGTGCGACTGGGTGGCGGATTATTATGTCGCGCCGCTGGCCGGGGTCATCCGCATGGTCTGGCCGTCGGTGGCGTTCCTGGCGGCGCGCGACACCATTGAATATCGCCCCGGCGGCCCCGCCCCGGCACGGCTGACCCCGGCGCGGGCGGCGGCGCTGGCGGCGCTGGAAAACCGCCAGGGCAGTGTTCGTGATCTGGCGCGCATCGCCGCTGTTTCGGAGGCGGTCATCCGCGGCCTGGTCGCGGCCGGCACGCTGACCCCCGAAACCGTCCCCGCCGATGCGCCGCCGCCGCGCCCCGACCCGGATTTCGCCCCGCCGGCACTGGAGGCGGCGCAGGCCGAAGCCGCACACAACATCGCGGCCGCCGTCACCACCGGCGGCTTTGCGCCCTTCCTGCTCGAAGGCGTCACCGGGTCGGGCAAGACCGAGGTGTATTTCGAGGCGGTTGCGGCGGCGCTGCGGCGCGGTGGCCAGGCGCTGGTCCTGGTCCCCGAAATCGCGCTGACGGCGCCGTGGCTGGCGCGCTTTGCGGCGCGCTTCGGCTGCGCGCCGGTCGCCTGGCATTCGGACCTGAAGACCAGTGAACGCCGCGCCGCCTGGGCCGCCGTGGCGGATGGCAGCGCCGCGGTGGTTGTGGGCGCGCGGTCGGCGCTGTTCCTGCCGTTCAAGAAGCTGCTCGTCACCATCGTCGATGAAGCCCATGAAACCAGCTTCAAGCAGGAAGAAGGCGTGCATTATCACGCCCGCGATGTCGCGGTGATGCGGGCGCGGGAGGAAGCCGCCACCGTCATCCTCGCCACCGCGACGCCGGCCATCGAAACCCAGGTGCAGGCCGCCAAGGGCACTTATCGCCACCTGCATCTGCCGGCGCGCTTCGGCGGTGCGCAACTGCCCGATATCGCCGCGGTTGATCTGCGCCGCTTCCCGCCGGCGCGCGGCGCCTGGCTCAGCCCGGCGCTTGGGGCTGCCATTACCGCGACGCTGGAACGCGGTGAACAGGTGCTGCTGTTCCTCAACCGCCGGGGCTATGCGCCGCTGACACTCTGCCGGCATTGCGGCACCCGCATCCAATGCCCCAATTGCACCGCCTGGATGGTCGAGCACCGGCTGTCGCGCCGCCTCGCCTGCCATCATTGCGGCCACCAGACGAGGGTGCCCGATGCCTGCCCCGAATGCGGTGAGGCCGATGCGCTGGTTGCCTGTGGCCCCGGCGTCGAACGCATCGCCGAGGAAGTGGCGCGCACCTGGCCGGCGGCGCGCACGGCGCTGGTCACGTCGGATACGATCAATTCGCCGGCCCGCGCGGCGGCGCTGGTCGCGGCGGTCGATGCGCGGCAGATCGATGTGCTGATCGGCACGCAAATGGTCACCAAGGGCTATCATTTCCCCGATCTGACGCTGGTGGGCGTCATCGATGCCGATCTCGGCCTCGCCGGTGGTGATCTGCGCGCGGGGGAACGCACCTTTGCGCAGATCGCCCAGGTGGCGGGCCGGGCGGGGCGGGGGGCGAAGCCCGGCCGGGTGCTGATCCAGACGCATCAGCCCGAGGCGCGGATCATGCAGGCGCTGGTCGCCGGCGATGCCGCGGCCTTTTATGCCGCCGAAACCGAAACAAGGCGTGATCTTGGCCTGCCGCCGTTCGGCCGGCTGGCCGCCATCATCGTGTCGAGCGAGGATGAAGCCGCGGCGATCGCCCATGCCAAAGCACTGGGCGAGGCGGCGCCGCACGCCGAGGGCCTGTCGGTCTTCGGCCCGACGGCGGCCCCGCTCGCCATGCTGCGCGGCCGCCACCGCCAGCGGCTGCTGGTCCAGGCGCGGCGCAGCATCGCGCTGCAACGGGTGATCCGGGATTGGCTGGGCGGCGTGGCGGCGCCGGGCCATGTGCGGGTGGTGGTGGATATCGATCCCTATAATTTTGTTTGACGCTTTGCCCGGCGCCGGCAATTTTCCAAACTTCAAAGGGGTGGAAAACCCCGCGCCCCTGCCCTAGACAGCGGCCGGTCATGTCCGTTCCCGATTATCGCCAAACCGTCTTCCTGCCGAAGACCGATTTCCCCATGAAGGCAGGCTTGCCCGAAAAGGAGCCGGTCATCCTGGCGCGCTGGCTGGGCGATGGCCTGTATGACCGGCTGCGCGAGGCCCGACGCGGGCGCGAAAAGTTCATACTTCATGATGGCCCGCCCTATGCCAATGGCGACATGCACATCGGCCATGCGCTCAACCATATCCTCAAGGACCTGGTGGTGCGCACCCAGAGCCTGCTCGGCAAGGATGCGCCCTATGTGCCGGGCTGGGACTGCCACGGGCTTCCCATTGAATGGAAGGTCGAGGAGCAATATCGGGCGAAGAAGCGCAACAAGGACGAGGTGCCGCCGGCGGAATTCCGCGCCGAATGCCGCGCCTATGCGCAAGCTTGGGTCAATGTGCAGCGCGAGCAGCTGAAGCGGCTTGGGGTGAATGGCGATTGGGACCATCCCTATCTCACCATGGATTTCGGTGCCGAGGCGACGATCGTCACCGAATTGCTGAAATTCGCCGACAGCGGCCAGCTTTATCGCGGTGCCAAGCCGGTGATGTGGTCGCCCGTCGAAAAGACCGCGCTGGCCGAAGCCGAGATCGAATATGAGGATGTCACCTCGACGCAGATCGATGTGGCGTTCAAGATTGTCGAAGCGCCGAATGCGCCGGAACTCGTCGGCACCCATGCGGTGATCTGGACGACGACGCCATGGACGATCCCGGTCAACCAGGCTTTGGCTTATGGGCCGGAGGTCGAGTATGTTCTGGCAACGCCAGCGCACGGACCGAATGCAGGCAAGCGGTATCTGGTAGCGCAACCTCTTTACGCTGCGTTTTTGACGCGCATCGGCGCTATGCCGTCAGTTGGCGTTGCCGATGGGGAGCGTGCCGCTTCACTCGGTGGCCACCCAATGCCATTCAGCGGTTCAGCCCTCGCCGGCGCCATCGCCCGTCACCCTCTCCACCATCTCGGCGGCTTTTACGAAAAGCCCCGCCCGTTCCTGCCCGGCGATTTCGTTACCACCGATGCCGGCACTGGCCTTGTCCATATGGCGCCCGATCACGGCGAGGATGATTTCGACCTGTGCAAGGCCAATGGCATCGATCCGGTGTTTGCCGTGCTCGGCGATGGCACCTATCGCACCGACCGGCCCGACTGGCTGTGGCTGCAGGGCCAGGGCAATGTCATTTCCGATAAGCTGAACGCCCCCGACGGCGCGATCTGTAAGGCGCTGCGCGATGCCGGCGCGCTGCTCGCGGCGGACAAGTTCCAGCACAGCTATCCGCATTCGTGGCGGTCGAAGAAGAAAGTGATTTACCGTTGCACGCCGCAATGGTTCATTCCGATGGATCTTCCCTCTCCCGCAGCCGTAGGCGACGCCTTCGCGTCAACGGGAGAGGGGAGGTCGCTGCGCCAGACCGCCGTCGCCGCCATCGCCGCGACGCGCTTCATCCCCGAAAAGGGGCGCAACCGCCTGTCCGCCATGGTCGAAGGCCGGCCCGACTGGGTGATCAGCCGGCAGCGCGCCTGGGGCGTGCCGATCACGCTGTTCGTCAACCGCAGTACGGGCCACTATCTGAGCGACCCGCAGGTCAACGCCCGCATCATTGCGGCGGTGCGCGAACAGGGCGTCGATGCCTGGCATGAGGATGCGGCGCAGGGGTTCCTGGGCAATGCCTATGATCTCGCCGATTATGAACGCGTTACCGACATCCTCGATGTCTGGTTCGACAGCGGCTGCACCCATGCCTTTGTGCTCGAATCCAGGCGCTGGCCCGATCTGCAATCGCCGGCGGACCTGTATCTGGAAGGCAGTGACCAGCATCGCGGCTGGTTCCAGTCGAGCCTGCTCGAAAGCTGCGGCACGCGCGGCCATGCGCCCTACAAGGCGGTGCTGACGCACGGCATGACGCTCGATGCCAAGGGCTACAAGCAATCGAAATCGCTGGGCAACACCACCGATCCGCTGAAGCTGATGCAGGTCTATGGCGCCGATATCGTGCGGCTGTGGACGGCGACGGTCGATTTCACCGAGGATCACCGCATCGGCGATGAAATCCTCAAAGGCGTTGCCGACCAGTATCGGAAATTGCGCAACACCTTCCGTTACCTGCTCGGCGCGCTCGATGGCTTTGATGACAGCGAACGGGTGGCGCCGGCGGCGATGCCCGAACTGGAACGCTGGGTGCTGCACCGGCTGGCGGTCATCGATGCCGACCTGCGCACGGCGATCGGCATTTTCGATTTCAACGCCTATGTGACGGTGATCTCGACCTTTGTGAACAATGACCTGTCGGCGTTCGTCTTCGATATCCGCAAGGATGTGCTCTATTGCGACGCGGGGCATGATCCCAAGCGCCGGGCCTATCGCACGGTGCTGGATATTTTGTTCCACGCCTTTACCCGCTGGCTGGCGCCGGTGCTGGTGTTCACCGCGGAAGAAGTCTGGGGCACGCGGATGCCGGATGGCGGATCGGTGCACATGCTCGAATGGCCGGACATCGACAGCGCCTGGCGCGATGATGCGCTGAATGCCCGCATCGGCCGGCTGCGGACGCTGCGCGACAGCGTCTATCTGCAACTGGAAGTGCTGCGGCGCGACAAGGTGATCGGCAGCTTCCTTGAAGCCGGTGTCGATATCCAGGTCAGCGATGAGGACCAGTTCGTCGAATTGGCAGGGACCGATCTTGCCGAACTGCTGATCGTCGGCCGGGTGACGGTGCAGAAAACCACCGGCCATGACGGGCTGGCGGTCGGCCCGGTCGGCGATGCCAAATGCGCCCGCTGCTGGCGGCATCTGCCCGATGTGGACCCGGCGACCGAGCTTTGCACGCGCTGCGACGCGGTGGTGGCCGCATGAAGCGCCTGGGTTATGCGTTGGCTGTCACCGTGTTTGTTCTCGATCAGATCAGCAAATACTGGATCGTCAATATCGTCCATCTGCCGCAGATCGGCTTTATCGAGCTGCTGCCGTTCTTCCGGCTGACGTTTGTCGGCAATGTCGGCGTGTCGATGAACATGCTGGCGGGCGGCACCGAATTGTCGCGCTGGTTGCTGGTTGGCGCCACCACCGTCATCGCGGTGGCGGTGGCCTGGTGGATGGGGCGCGAGACGCAGCGCGCCGATGTGCTGGCGCTCGGGCTGGTGCTGGGCGGCGCGCTGGGCAATATCCTGGATCGCATCCGGCTTGGCTATGTCGTCGATTTCCTGCATTTCTTCTGGGGCACGCATAGTTTCTGGGTGTTCAATGTTGCCGATGCCGCGATAAGCGGCGGTGTGCTATTGTTGCTGCTGCGGGCCTTGAAGCCGGCGAAAGGGTGAGATTGATGCGTAACCTGTGGATTTTGGCGGCCGCCTCGCTGGCGCTGGTATCGTGCGGCAAGACCGGGCTGCGGTCGCACAAGGCGCCCGATGAACTGGCGATCAGCCGCAATGCGCCGCTGGTGGTGCCCAGCGATTTCAACCTGGTGCCGCCGCGCCCCGGTACGCCTCGCGCCGCCGGCCAGGACGCCCAGTCCGCCGCGATGGAGGCGTTGTTCGGCCCCGGCGTGAAGGCGCCGCCGAAATCCCCCGCCGAACAGCAATTGCTCGACAAGGCGGGCGCCGGGAACACCGACCCGGCGATCCGCTCGCAGGCCGCCGACCCCAAGACGACGACGGTCAACAAGGGTGCGTTCGTGCGCGAATTGATCGAAGCGCCGGCGGGGACACGCGATCCGGCACGAGCTGAGGTTAAGATTCCGGGCTAAATATTTCCCTCCCCGCAAGGGGAGGGAATTGGAGCCCCGCCTACCGCCCGCCCAACCCCGTCTTCGCCGCCAGCCACGCCGCCGCCTGCGCCGGCGTCTGCTTGTCGGCATCGCGGTCGACCTGCCAATTCGCCTCCCGCATCGCGCTGACCGGAATCCGCCCCGCCAGCCCGGCCAGTTTCGCCGCCAGATCCGGCCGCCGCGGCCCGACCAGCAGCACGGCATCATAAGCCGGCAGCGCGGCGCGCGGATCGGTCAGCAGCAGCAGGTCATCGGCGGCGATGCGGCCGTCGCTGGAAAAGGCGGTGATGACATCGGCGTCACCGCCGGTCAGCGCGCGGACCATCAGCGTCGGCGTATAGGCGGTCAGCCGCGCGAATTTCAAACCATAGCCGCGTTGCAGCGCCGCCCATTCACCCCGCTGCTGAAACTCCGTATCGGTCGCCAGCCGCAGATGGCCGGCGCGGGCGGCAAGATCGGCGAGCGAGACAATGCCCAGCCGCTGCGCCTCTGTCCGCCGCATCGCCAGCGCATAGGCGTTTTCAAACCCCAGCGCCGCCGCCAGTTCGACATGGTGACGGCGCGGCAGG
This sequence comes from Sphingomonadales bacterium, assembly GCA_025360285.1. Taxonomy (GTDB): domain Bacteria; phylum Pseudomonadota; class Alphaproteobacteria; order Sphingomonadales; family Sphingomonadaceae; genus Sandarakinorhabdus. The sequence continues at coordinate 10,453 of JANYCM010000194.1, read as the reverse complement.
TCGCGGCGCAGATCGGCGAGCATCGTTTCGCGGCTGGCCGCGTCCTTGCGGCCCAGCGCATTGGCCCAGAGCGTGCCGGTATAATCGACGTAGACATCGATATCGCCAGCCGCGAGCGCGCGGAACGCCACCGCCGAGCCCAGGCCCGACCGGACGGTGACGGCGATGCCCTGGCGGCGCAATTGGTCGGCGATCAGTTCGGCGAGAATATATTGTTCGCCGAAATTCTTGGCGCCAACCACCACCGGGCGCGCGGCGCTCGCCGGGGCGCGGGTCTGCCAGTCCCAGCCGATGACGCCGGCAGCAAGCGCCGCGATGATGCCCAGCCCGAACAGCGCCTTGCCGCGCCGCCGCTGCGCCAGCCCGGTTTCGGCCTGCCAAAGCGCCGTATCGACGATGATCGCCAGCGCCGCCGCCGCCAGGCAACCGGTGACGACCAGCGCCCAATCTTCGATCTGCAGGCCGGCGAAGATCATGTCGCCCAGGCTCTTTTGTCCAACGGTAGTGGCCAGCGTTGCAGCGCCGATCGTCCACACCGCAGCGATGCGCACGCCGCCCATGACGATCGGCGCGGCGAGTGGCAGTTCGACCTGCAACAGCCGCTGCCGCCGGGTCATGCCGATGCCATCGGCGGCGTCCAAGGTGGCCGCCGGCACACTGGCCAGCCCATCGGCACCGCCGCGCAGCAGTGGCAGCAGCGCATAGAGCGACAGCGCCAGCAGCGACGGCAACAGGCCCAGCGCCGGCACGCCGAAACCCGCCAGCCGCTGCGTCGCCTGCGAGACCAGCAGCAGCAACGGGTAGAACAGCGCCAGCAGCGCCAGCGCCGGCACCGTCTGGATGACGCCGGCCACCGCCAGCACAGGGGCGCGCCACCGCGGCCGCGCCGCCATCGCCAGCACCAGCGGCACCGCCACCAGGATCGCCAGCGCCAGCGCCGCCGCGCTGACCCCCAGATGCGCCGCCAGCCGATCGGGCAGCATGGCGAGCGCGCGCTGCCACTGCGCCGTCATGGCACCACCAGCGCCGCGATGCGCCGCGCCTGATCGAGCGGCGAGGCGACCAGCGCCTGCACCGCCGGGTGCGGATGGGTCACCAGCACGGTGGGCGGCGCGTCGGCGACGATGCGGCCCTTGTCAAGCACCACCACCCGGTCGGCGCGCAGCAGGGCATCGGCCAGATCATGCGTCACCATCAGCGTCGTCAGGCGCTGGTCACGGTGCAGCGCCACCAGCCGATCGCCCAGGCTGGCGCGGGTTTCGGGATCGAGCGCGCCAAAGGGTTCATCGAGCAGCAGCAGTTTCGGTTCCGCCGCCAGCGCCCGGGCAAGGCCGACCCGGCTGGCCTGGCCGCCCGAAAGCTGCGCCGGCAGCCGATCGGCAAAGGCGCGCGGCAGTTCGACCAGATCGAGCATCACCGCCACCCGCGCCGCAATCCACGCCGGCTCGCGCTGCAACAATCGGGGCACGGCGGCGATGTTTTCGGCCACCGTCCAGTGCGGGAACAGCCCGACCCCCTGGCTGGCATAGCCGATGCTGCGCCGCAGGACCGCCGGATCGGTTGTCGCAACATCGCGGCCGGCGACCAGAACCTGCCCGGCATCGGCGGCAACCATGGCAATGGCCAGTCGCAACAGCGTCGTCTTGCCGGCACCCGATGCCCCGGTCAGCGCCGCGAAATCGCCGCGGGCGATGGCCAGCGACACATCATCGATGATCGCATGGCCGCCGCGCACCACGGACACGCTGCGATAGCTTATGACGGGATCGGGCGGCATTACGGCCGACACTGGCGGCGGCACCGCGCCAGCGCAAGACTGCCATGAAATTGTCGCAACTTGCCGCTTCTCGAAACGGCGGTTTCCGCGCTATTCGTTACAGCGTGCGATCTCTCCTCCGACCCTTTCTGGCGCTCGCCGCCGGCGCGCTGGCGGCGCTTGGCTTTGAACCGGTCAATGCCTGGCCCGTCACACTGCTCGCCGTGGCGGGTTTTGCCGCACTGATCGACCTGGCGCCGCGCCGGCGTGATGCGGCGCTGGTCGGCTGGCTGTTCGGGCTGGGCCTGTTCGCCTTCAGCCTGGGCTGGATCGCGACGGCCTTTACCTTCCAGGCCAAGATGCCGCCGGCGCTCGGCTGGGTCGCGGTCGTCGGCCTGTCGATGTTCCTGGCGCTCTATGTCGCGCTCGCCGCCGTCATCGCGCGCGGGCTGGTCACGGCCTCCATCGGCCGGGTGCTGGTGCTGGCGGCGGCGTGGATGCTGGGCGAATGGCTGCGCGGCTGGGTGCTCAGCGGTTTTGCCTGGAACCCGCTCGGTGCCGTCTGGCTGGGGGCGCCGGGCGTTGGGCAACTGGCGGAATTTTGTGGTGCGCTCGGCCTGTCGGGGCTTGTCGTGCTGGCCGGCGGCGGGCTGTGGCTGATCGTCAGGCCGGGGGCAGATCTTGTCGATCGCGGCTTTGGCGTGCTGCTCGGGCTGCTCGTGGTGCTTGGCGGTGTCATCGGCGAAGGCCGCAACCGCGAGACCTATTTTGGCGACAACCCCACGCTGATCGTCGTCCAGCCCAATATCGGCCAGGATGTGAAATATGAACCGGGTGCCGAGGAAGCCCATCTGCAAACCTATCTTGGGCTCACGGCAACCGCGCTGACCAATCTGGGCAGCACCGGTGAAATTGGCGCCGCCGCGGCCGATACCAGCGGCGATGGCACTTTGAATGCCGAAGCCGAAGCACCGCCCGCCGAGGCAACCCCCGCCAACCAGCCCGTCAACGCCGGCGCGCTGCTGCGGCCGCGGGCGCTGGTGCTGTGGTCCGAATCATCCGTGTTCGGGCTGGTGGAGGAAGACGCAGCGCTGCGCGCCCGCCTCGCCGCCGTGCTCGGTCCGACGGACCTTTTGCTGTTCGGCGGGGTCGCCGCCATCCGCGATGCCAGGGGCGAGGTGACGGAACTGACCAACAGCCTGTTCGTCCTTGATGCCAAGGCGCGTATCCTTGGCCGGTACGACAAGGCGCATCTGGTGCCGCTGGGTGAATATGTCCCGGCGCGCGCCTTGATGACGGCGATCGGCCTGGCGCGGCTGGCGCCTGGCGATCTGGATTTCCGCCCCGGCCCCGGCCCGCGCACGCTCACTTTGCCGGGGGCGCCGCCCGTCGGCGTGCAGATCTGCTATGAAATCATCTTCCCCGGCGCCGTCATCGATGCCGCCAACCGCCCGGCGTGGATCGCCAATATTTCCAACGATGCCTGGTTCGGTCCCAGCGGCCCGCCCCAGCACCTCGCCCAGGCGCGGCTGCGCGCCATCGAGGAAGGCCTGCCCGTTGCCCGCGCCACGCCCACCGGAGTCAGCGCCGTCATCGATGCGCATGGCAATGTGCTGGCGCGCGAACCCGCCGGCGGCATGGGCGTCATCACCGCCACCCTGCCGCCGCCGCTGCCCGAAACCCTGTTCGCCCAGGCCGGCCATGGCAGCAGCCTGGTGTTCGGGCTGCTGATGCTGGGCGGCGGGCTGGCACTCGGGCGACGGCGGGCCTAGCAGCACTCCAATATATTCTATCATATAAAGCTATCTTTATGCCCCTTGCGCCGGGCCGCACCGCCGCTTAGACGCCAGCCTACCGGCATGTGCGCGCCGGCATTTCTTGCGACGGACAGGACCCCCCTGGCGCGATCCTCCTTTCTTTTTACCAGCGAATCGGTCTCCGAGGGCCATCCCGACAAGGTCGCCGACCAGATTTCGGATGCAGTCGTCGATCTGTTCCTGTCGAAGGACCCCGAGGCACGCGTTGCCTGTGAAACCCTCACCACCACGCAACTTGTCGTGCTGGCCGGCGAAGTCCGCGGGCTTGGCATGATCGACAGGGACGGCAATTGGGCCCCCGGCGCGCGGGAGGAAATCCAGACCGTCGTGCGCGAAACCGTCCGCCGCATCGGTTATGAGCAGGAGGGTTTTCACTGGCAGAACCTGCATTTCGAAAATCATCTCCACCCGCAATCATCGCAGATCGCCCAGGGTGTCGATGCCAGCGGCAACAAGGACGAAGGCGCCGGCGACCAGGGCATCATGTTCGGCTATGCCACCGATGAAACCCCCGACCTGATGCCGGCGACGCTCTATTATTCGCACAAGATCCTCGAACGCATGGCCGCCGATCGCCATGCCGGCACCGCGCCGTTCCTGGAGCCCGACGCCAAGAGCCAGGTGACTTTGGCCTATGAAAATGAAATGCCGGTGCGCGCGACGGCGCTGGTCGTGTCCACCCAGCATGCGCCGGATTATTACTGGCATGATGGCGCCGGCGATCCGGAAAAATATGCTGTGCTGCGCGATTATGTCATCGGCGTGTTCCATGACATCCTGCCGCCGGGCTTCGTCACCGATGCCACGGTGATCCACGTCAACCCGACCGGGCGCTTCGAAATCGGCGGGCCGGATGGCGATGCCGGCGTAACGGGCCGCAAGATCATCGTCGATACCTATGGCGGTGCCTCGCCCCATGGCGGCGGCGCCTTCAGCGGCAAGGACCCGACCAAGGTCGATCGCTCGGCCGCCTATATCACCCGCTATCTGGCGAAAAATGTCGTCGCCGCCGGCCTCGCGCGCCGTTGCACCATTCAGCTGAGCTATGCCATCGGCGTCGCCGAACCCCTGAGCGTCTATGTCGATCTGCATGGCACCGGCAGCGTGGCCGAAAGCGTGCTGGAGACGGTGCTCCCGCAACTCGTCCGCCTGACCCTGCGCGGCATCCGCACCCATCTGGGCCTCAACAAGCCGATTTATCAGCGCAGCGCGGCCTATGGCCATTTCGGCCGCCAACCCGATGATGAGGGTGGCTTTTCCTGGGAAAAGACCGATCTGGTAGAGGCGCTGAAGGCGGCTGTAGCATAGGCTTTTGCCGCTATCGGTGAAAGCCTGTCCTACAAAGCCGTAACAGCGTACGCAGGACGGGCGAATTGATCCACGTTGACGAAATGGTCAATTTGTATCATACGCAAAACAGACGATTTGAGAGGTGGGAACCGCCACCCCATACACTTCGGGCAACCGGAGTAGAGGCCTTGAGCCGAGAGATCGCGTTTGGCACCGCGCTCAATATCGTCGCCTTTTGGGGAGCCCTAACCGGCTCCCCAAACTTTATGTAGTTCGCAAATTGTGCAGCGAACCCCGCAAGCGCCGTTTGGTAACATCCTCCTCGCTTATCAAATAGCCGGTGCGAACGCTGTAGGTTCCGTGCGGGCTCAGTTCAAACCCAATGGCAACCAGCACCATCTCTGTCTGATCCGGCCCGACAGCAATACGCCGCACAAGATAGAAATTATTCCCGTGTTTCGGGTCTTGGCCGACCCATGTCGGTTCACGAACAATATCAATTATATTGGCCATTATGAGCGGGTAAGCGTCGGGATGGTCCTCGGCGATATGGGCATGGCACGCCTTGCTGACCCACACATCGGCGGCTTCAAGTTCCGTGCCGAGGACGCGGTTGATCCGATCCACCTCGAGGGGGCCGACGCGAAAGGACTTTCGCTTGGGCCTCAGCAAGTGATGACGTTTTGCAGTATTCAAGTTCAAACGGTTTCAGCCAGCGAAATCGGTTTATCATCCTCGAGGGGAACCCCGCACGCATTCTGCCTGTCAAGCGCCGTCAGGGCAAACGTTGCCTGTGAAGTCGGATCATGCGAAGGATATTATCCCTGACCTCCTATTCCGCCGCTACCGCCCGCTGCGTCGGCCCGGCATAGCGCAACGTGCCATCCTCCAGGTCGATCTTCGGAAACGCGTCCTTTTCCGCCCAATAATCCTGGCTGTGCTGCCATTCGGGCGCGTCGAGGCGGCGGGGCAGCAGGTGCATGCCGCGCTGCAGATAGCCGGAATTCATGTTTTCGGGCGCAATCCACGGCAGGCGTTCGCGTTGTTCATCTTCGGGCCGCAGCGCCGGTTCGACGACGGTGGCGCCCTTGGCGGCCATGTGGGTGAGCAACCGGCAGACGAAATCGCCGATCAGATCGGCGCGCAGGGTCCAACTGGCGCGGAAATAGCCGAACACCCAGATCATGTTGGGAACGCCGGTGAACATCATGCCGCGCCAGGTGACGCTGCTGGCGAAATCCAGCGGTTCGCCATCGATGCTGAAGGCGATGTCACCGAGTGGTGACAGGTTGAAGCCGGTGGCGGTGACGATGATGTCGGCGGCCAGCGTGTCGCCGGATTTCAGCGCGATGCCGCCAGGCGTGAAGCGTTCGATATCATCGGTGACGACGCTGGCCTTGCCGGCGCTGATCCCGGCGAACAGATCACCATCGGGCACAAAGGCGATGCGTTGCCGCCACGGCAGATAGGTCGGCGTGAAGTGCCGCATGTCATAATCCGGCGGCAGCAGGGCGCGGACGCCTTCCAGCAATTCGGCGCGCACCGCATCGGGTTCGGCAAAGCAGCGCCGGGTGATCTCGGCGCCTTCGAAATTGCGCTGGCGGCGGACGATTTCGTGAATCCAATTTTCATCGACCTGCAACAGCCGCAACGTATCGGCCAGTTCGACCGAATTGCTGCCGGGGATGAAATAGGTGGGGGAGCGTTGCAGCATCGTCACATGTGCCGCCGTGCCCGCCATCGCCGGCACCACCGTGGCGGCGGTGGCGCCCGATCCGATGACGACGACACGCTTGCCGGCATAATCCAGATCATCGGGCCATTCTTCGGTATGGACGATTGGCCCCGTGAAGTCCGCCATGCCCGGCCAATCCGGCGTATAGCCCTGGCGGTGGCGGTAATAGCCCTGGCACATCCACAGGAAATTGGCGGTGAAGTGCAGGGCTTCGCCGCTATCGGTGCGCACGGCGGTGATCGTCCATAACTGCTCGGCGCTTGACCAGCGGGCATCGGTGATGCGGTGCCCATAGCGGATGTGGCGGGCGAGATCATTCTCGTCGATCACGGCGCCCAGATAGGCCTGGATTTCGGCCGCGGTGGCGATCGGCGGGCCCACCCAGGGCTTGAAGCGATAGCCGAAGGTGTAAAGATCACTGTCGGACCGGATGCCGGGGAAGCTGTGCGTCAGCCAGGTGCCGCCGAAGCTGCCCTCCGCCTCCAGCACGACAAAGCTGGTGCCGGGCAATTGATGGGTCATGTGCCAGGCGGCACCGATGCCGGAAATGCCGGCGCCAACGACGAGCACGTCGAAATGCGGGGTGGCGGTGGGTGATTCGATCGTGGCAGTCACATCTGTCTCCCCGGCGGTTGTGATGGTCTGGCCCGCCGGTCGGTTGCCGGCGCTCTTCGGGATCACGCCCCCCGCTTTCCAAATGCCGCGGCGTGCGGCAAGGCGGCGGGTGATGACATCCGATCCCGCCTCCATACGCCGGCTTTACGGCCGCCGCACCGGTCACAAATTACGGGTAGGCCAGGCGGCGCTGGTCGAAACCATGCTGCCGGCGCTCAGCGTGCCGGCGGGCGGCGCGGTGACGGCGGCCGGCCTGTTCGGGGATGACCGGCCGCTGTGGCTGGAAATCGGTTTCGGCCGCGGTGAGCATATGGCGGCGCAGGCGGCGGCGAATCCGGGCGTCGGCATCATTGGCGCCGAGCCGTTTCTGGACGGCGTGGTCGGCGCGCTGATCGATATCGAGGCGCGCGGCCTGACCAATGTGCGGCTGCACAATGGCGATGCGCTGGACATTCTGGACCGCTTGCCGCCGGCGAGTCTCGACCGGCTGTTCCTGCTGCATCCCGACCCCTGGCCCAAGGCGCGCCATGCCAAGCGGCGCTTCGTCAATCCCGGCCCGCTCGATCTGGTGGCGCGGGCGCTGAAGCCGGGGGGAGAGCTGCGCATCGGCACCGATCATCCGGTCTATTGCCGCTGGGCGCTGATGCAGATGGGCCAGCGGCGGGATTTTGACTGGCTGGCGACAGGCCCGGGCGATTGGCAGGTGCGCTCCGATGACTGGCCGCCAACGCGGTACGAGGCCAAGGCGCGGGCCCAAGGCCATGAAGTCTGGTATTTCCGTTATCGGCGGGTGTGATGGCGCGGCTGCTGGCGGCGTGGGAACTGGGGCTGGGGCGCGGGCATCTGGCCAGCCTGGCGCCGGCGGCGCGCGGGCTGGCGGCGCTGGGCCATGAAAGCTGGCTGGCGGCGCGCGATGTGACGGTGCCGGCGCAACTGCCCGACCGGCCGTTTGCCGGCGTCGTGCCGGCGCCTTTGTGGCTGGGGCCGCGGCTGGCGGGGTTGCGGCGCAGTTATGGCGAGGTGATCGCCGATGCCGGGTTTGGCGATGATGAGGGGCTGATCGAAATCGTGCGGGCCTGGCTGGCGATCATCGGCCTGGTGCAGCCGGCTGGCTTGTATGGCGATCACGCGCCGGGGGCCTTGCTGGCGGCGCATGTAGGAGGTTTGCCGGCGATTCGCCTCGGATCCCCCTTCACCTGCCCCGAAATTTCCCGTCCGATGCCCCGGTTTGACCGGGCCGAACACCCGAAAAGCCCCGCCGCGCCCCACCCCGATACCGTGATTGACCGGGTGATCCGCGGCGTCTGCCGGCATTTCGGCGCGCCGATGCTGGCCGGGGTGGCCGACCTCCTGGCCACCGCGCCGCGTTTTCTGACGAGCTGGCCAGAGCTGGAACCGGCGGTCGGAGGGGGCGATTCGGGCTATGGGCCGCTGACCGGAATCGCCGCAACGGCGGTGCCGGACTGGCCGGCGGGGGAGGGGCCGAAGCTGTTCGTCTATCTCGATTTCGACCGCCCGGCGGCGAAGGCGCTGGCGGCGGTGCTGGGCCGGCGCGGCTGGCCGGTGCTGTGGGTTTCGGCGCGGCAGCCGGATTTTGCCTTGGGCCCGGCGATCCGTCATGAGGTGGAACCCGTTGATATAATGACGACTTTGGCCGGCGTTGATGTCATAATCGGGCGCGGAGGCCATGGCCTGTGCCTCGATGCCCTGCGCGCCGGCCGGCCGCAATTGCTGCTGCCCGATACGCAGGAATCGCTCGCCAATGCCGAAGCCCTGGCGGCGCGCGGCCTGGCCCGGCTGGTGACGGGCTGGGACGAAGCCAGCCTCGCCGCCGGCCTCGATGCCCTCGCCAACCCCGCCGCCGCCGAACACACTGCCAGCCGCGCCGCCGCCCGCCCCGGTTATGACCCCGCCGCCGCCACAACCCGCCTCGCCGCCGACATCGCCCAGGCGCTTCGACTTCATTGACCAAGCCCCGCCAGCACTTTAGGCAAAGCCCCCGTGACAATCTCCTATCTCGACTTCGAAAAGCCCGTGGCCACCATCCAGGGCCGCGCCGCCGATTATCGCGCTGCCGGCGATGAAGCCGGCGCCAAACATGCCGAAGGTGCGGCGCGCCGCCTGCTGGCCGAAACCTATGCCCGGCTGTCGCCCTGGCAGAAAACCCAGGTCGCCCGCCACCCGAACCGGCCGCATTTCGCCGATATGGTCAAGGCGCTGGTCGAAGATTTCACGCCGCTCGCCGGCGACCGCGCCTTTGGCGAAGATTTCGCCATCGTCGGCGGCCTTGGCCGGCTGCGCGGTGAAGGCACGCCGGTTATGGTGATCGGCCATGAAAAGGGCAATGATACCGCCACGCGAGTCAAGCACAACTTCGGCATGGGCCGCCCCGAAGGCTATCGCAAGGCCGTCCGTCTGATCGAACTCGCCGGGCGCTTCAACGTGCCGGTGGTGACGCTCGTTGATACCGCCGGGGCCTTTCCCGGCCTGGATGCCGAAGAACGTGGCCAGGCCGAAGCGATTGCGCGGGCGACCGAGGCTTGCCTGGCGGCGCCCGTGCCGGTCATCGCCGCGATCACCGGCGAAGGCGGGTCGGGCGGTGCCGTCGCGCTGGCGGCAGCGGACCGGGTGATCATGTTCGAACACGCGGTTTATGCGGTGATTTCGCCTGAAGGCTGTGCCTCCATCCTGTGGCGCACCGCCGACAAGGCCAACAGCCATGCGCCCGAAGCCGCTGAAGCGATGCGGGTGACGGCGGCCGATCTGAAGAAACTCGGCGTCATCGACACGATCGTTACCGAACCGCTGGGCGGGGCGCATCGCGACCCGGCCGGGGCGATTGCCTCGTTGACCATGGCGATCGCCGCTGAATTGCGGCCGCTGCTGGCGATGGAGCCTGCCGCGCTGCGCCGCGCCCGCCGCAACAAATTCGTTGAAATGGGGCGGCTGCTTTAACTCGTGAAAATCGTCACGGTCGTGGCCGCCGCGCTGGTTGATCCGGCCGGCCGTGTACTGGTGGCGCAGCGCCCTGTTGGTAGCAATCTGGCGGGACTATGGGAATTTCCGGGCGGCAAGATCGAAGCCGGCGAGACGCCCGAGGCGGCGCTGGTGCGCGAACTGACCGAGGATCTGGGCGTCGCCACCCGCCCCGAAGATTTTGGAACCATTGCCTTTGTCAGCCATGGCTATGGCGATTTCCACCTGCTGTTGCTGCTCTATCTGTGCCGGCGATGGTCCGGC
>JANYCM010000169.1 GCA_025360285.1 Sphingomonadales bacterium | reverse complement strand
GACAGCACGAAGCGATCACGATCGGCCCAGCGCGGCGCCGCCGGATCGAACTTCAGGTGGCGGGCAAACAGCACCGTCGCGGCATCGGCCATGCCCATCGGCATGCCGGGATGGCCCGAATTTGCCGCTTCGACGGCATCCATCGCCAGGGCGCGAATGGCATTGGCCATGGCTTTGAAATCGGACATCGGCAGGTAAAAACCCCCATGGAAAGGCCCGCCATGACAGCGGCTGCGGTGGCCCCGCGAATCGGTGCGGACATTGGCCAGACGCCAGCCGCAGCGTCAACCTTGCGCATGCTGCGGTGCGGGATGACGGGATTGTTTCCCGCCAAACGGCATCCCGCCCCTATCGCCCGCCGAACTGCCCGCTGAACATCCGCAAATAGCCGAACATCGCCGCCGCCGCCGCGTCCGACAGGCTGATATAGGTCCGCCGCGCATCGCCGGGATCGATGCGGCGTTCAAAGATGCCGGATTCCGACAGGCTGCGGATCCAGCGCAGCGCCGTGGTCGTCGGCACGGCGGCGGCAATGCACAGGCTGGACACCGGCACGGATTTGCCCTCCAGCCGCGCCGCCGTCAGATCGAGCAGCATGTCCCAGGCCGGATCGGCGAACAGTTCGGCGGGGAAAAACCGCTCACGATCGCGCCGCACCTTGATCAGGCGGCGCACATAGGCGGCATCGATGGGGCGTTCATCGATACTCTGGCGGGTCTGGGCCGCCAATTGCGTCAGGGCTTCGGCGATCCGCGCGGCTTCTTCGGACAGGGCATTGATCGTGCGGTTGGTGGTTTCCGAAAAATCGCGCACTTGGCCGGGGTTTTCGCGCGCGCAGGCGGCCGTGAATACCGCCCCCAGCACGCCCAAGTCGTCCGCCGGCAGCACGAACCCGGCCGCCGCATCAATCAGGCGCGGATCGACCGGCGCGGCGCCGATGGCGACGACAACAGGCAGGCCCAGCGCCAGCAATTCCTCCACAATATCGGGTGCCAATGCACCGCTTTCGATGAGCAGGCAGTCGCCATTGACGCCGCGTGATCGCACAAGCGCTTGCGCCGTTTCGCGGTGCAGCGCCCAGCCCGGACCGCTGGTCGGCCAGCCGCCAAGGCGGCTTTCGCCCGGCACCAATACGCGCCACGCCGGCCGATCATCCCCAAAATGGTTCCATTTCCGCAACAAATTGGCAGGATCAACTGTCATTCCGGTGATTCTTCCCTGATGCTTTTCAATAAATAATGAATACAAATGGTTGCGGCTGTTGGATGGATCAGCGTGTAACACGGGTCAATGCGTAACAAGGCGTCATTTGCGCATTGGACCCGGCATGCGACCAAAACAAAACAGCCCTAACACCCACCTGGCCATGCTGATCGGCAACAGCCCGGCCATTGCCACGATCCGCGCCGAAATCGAACAAATCGCCGATTCAAACGCCTCCGTAATGATTACCGGGCCATCAGGATCTGGCAAGGACGTCGTCGCGCAATTGCTGCATCAACGCGGCCGCCGTGCAACACGGCCGTTTGTCGCCCTCAACTGCGCCGCCGTCGCCGCCGATCTGCTGGAAAGCGAAATGTTCGGCCATGAGGCCGGCGCCTTCACCGGCGCCATCAGGGCCCGCCCCGGCCGTTTCGAAGCGGCTCATGGCGGCACCTTGTTCCTGGATGAAGTCGGCGACATGCCGGGCGCCATGCAGGCCAAATTGCTGCGCGCCCTGGAAACCCGCATCGTCGAGCGCGTCGGCGGCATGTTGCCGATCACCGTCGATGTAAGGCTGATCGCCGCGACCAGCGTCAACCTGGTCGCCGCCATCGATCGCGGCCGCTTTCGCGCGGACCTTCTCTATCGCCTCGATGTCATCGGCATCGAAATGCCAGGCCTCGCCGATCGTGCCGAGGACATTCCGTTGCTGATCGAACATTTCCTCGGCCGCAGCGACGGCCCGCGGTTGCGCTTCACCGCCGCCGCGCTGGCGCAGTTGATGGAACAGCCCTGGCCCGGCAATGTCCGCGAATTGAAGAATATCGTCGAACGGGCGGAGGCGCATTTCCCCGGCGGGCTGATCGATCGCGACATCACCACAAGGTTGCTGCGATTGGGCAGCAAAGCCCCGCCGCCCGCACCACCGCCGCGCCCCCACAACGCCATCAACCCGCCGCCCAGCCTGACCGGCGGAGTCGATCTCAAACATATCCTGATGGCACTGGAAGAAGCCTATATCACCGCCGCGCTCACCGCCTCCGGCGGCACCATCGCCGCTTCGGCCAAGCTGCTGGGCCTGCAACGCACGACGCTGATCGAGAAAATGCGGCGGTTGCATATTGCGGTGCCGGGGAATGCGTAGGGCTTGGGCTCACGCACTACATGTCTGCTAGCGACCCAGTTCAAGCCGTTCGTCAGTTGGTGCGTAAACGGCAGGTCTTGGCGGAAGCCGCCATCACCCGGCCGTTGAGTGGAATGTCACTGCCCGCACCTCTGCCGTCGTCCGTAAGATTGGTCGCGCTGGCCGAAAGCGGGCGTCGCATTGTTGGAAAACAGCTGACTGAATAGGGACCGGAATGATGTTCGGAAGCGCTATTATCATGAACGGAAGAGCTGAACAGCGAACCCAACCAACGCTATCGGCAGCGGTAGAATGGCGAATGCCCATTTGGCGAGCGTAAAGCCGGGTCCGAACTTCACAGCGCTCGGTGGAAAGTGCGGATAGCTGTAGGCCATCCGGTAATGCGTGATGTTTTCGGCCACATCGAACAGCCACGAAGGTGCCGCCAGGACGCAGAGCCAAGCATAGCCCGACGCCACAGGATAAGCGGTCAGCATTAGCGAAGCTATCGCCAGCGACGCGACCGTCCCTGGAAACCAGAAATCCATCGTCATGTAGAAGCGGCGATAAGCCGCCCGCCCATCCGGGCCGATGTCAGTGAAAAACCGCTCCGCGATCGCGAGTGTCCACGTGGGGACATATTCATCGAGGACTTTGTGCGGCAGGTCCGTCGAAATGGTCGCGAAGATAGGCGCCTTGGCTCTCGGAACCAAATAGCCAAATAGCCAGAGACAGGTCAGCATCAGAACCGCAAAAGCCGGCCATGTTCCGAGAATGGAAGCCGCTGCCGTGACTATGTGTCCGGTGTCGGGGCTCATCGCGCATCCTCCACGATACTGCTCAGGGCGATTATCCCCAGATGCCCGCCCGGTTCGCGGGCCGCTTCGAGCGCGGCCCTGCCGTCGGCGGTCGAGGCCAAGAGCAGACCCACACCGAGAAGCTGGGCCATGCAAGCCGTCGCAACCTCCTGGGCTCGTTGCCCCGTCACGGCGATATTGCCCGACGTAGATGAGGTTAGGAGTCCCACGATATGCTCTCTCCATGCTGCCAACGGAACGGCCACCAGCTGGGATATCTCGGGGTCACGATGGGCCTTCGTCATGATCTCATTCAGAACGACAAACATGTCCGCGGAAGCGCTCATCAGGTCCATGCTGGATTGCATATGGCGGGCCAGCTTTTCACGCGGCGACCCCGCGCCATCGTCGTCATCCGCGACAGCCTCGAACCTTTTGGTAAAGCGTTCGACCACGGCTTTGATCAACGCGTCCTTTGAGGGGAAGTGATGGACCAACGTGGCATTGTTGATCCCGACATCCTTTGCGACGTCTCCCAGGCGAAACCCCTCAAAGCCGACCGCGTGAAGACGGTCGATCGCCGCCGAGACGATCTGCTCTTTCCTGTCCATCGTCGATCCCGCTGCCGCCATCGGCACAGACCGGCTTGGCGATCATCAGCCACGCGATCGATAGCCAGATCATGGGGCTGCACAGCGCTGCGAGAAGCGGGATCTTCTCTCGGAGAACGGTGGTGAACGCGTCGCCCTGCGCAGCGCTCAATCTGCGCAGCCAACGGTCTTCAAGGACGACACCGCCGAACCCCGCGAGCACGATTAGCGCCATTGAAGCGACCATCCAGCTTTGCGTCAGCTGGTCGTCCCAGGCCAGCCAGATGCCAATGCCTACACCTAAGGTGACCAGAATGCCGCCGATCAGAAA
>JANYCM010000165.1 GCA_025360285.1 Sphingomonadales bacterium | reverse complement strand
CGCGCGCTATTTCGAAAGCTACCAGGCCGCCATCCGCGACACGGCGAAGTCAGCGAAGGCCAACCACATCACCGATCGCCATTCCGTTTCGGTGAAGCTTTCCGCCCTCCACCCGCGCTACGAAACCGCGCACGCCGCCACCGCTGTCCCGGCGCTGATCGACATGGTCAGTGATCTGGCACGGTCCGCCGCCGCCGCCGGTATCGGGCTGACCGTCGATGCCGAGGAATCCGAACGGCTGGTGATGAGCCTCGACATCATCGAAGCCGTCGCCCGCTTGCCCGACCTGGAGGGCTGGGACGGCTTCGGCATGGCGGTGCAAGGCTATGGCAAGCGCGCGCGCCAGGTCATCGCCTGGGCGCAGGCGCTGGGCGCCGATACCGGCCAGCGCCTGACCGTGCGGCTGGTCAAGGGCGCCTATTGGGACAGCGAGATCAAGCGCACCCAAGAATCTGGCCTTGCCGGCTACCCGCTGTTCACAAGGAAGGCGGCGACCGATGTGTCCTATCTCGCCTGCGCCCATGACATGCTGGCGGCGCCCAACATCTATCCGGCCTTTGCCAGCCATAATGCTCTCACCGTGGCGACGATCCTCGAATGGGCCGGCGAGAGCCGCGATTTCGAATTCCAGCGGTTGCACGGCATGGGCGAGGGCCTGTTCGAACGGCTGGTGCGCGAACAGGGCTATAAATGCCGCACCTATGCCCCGGTCGGTGGCCACCGCGACTTACTCGCCTATCTGGTGCGGCGCCTGCTCGAAAATGGCGCCAATTCCAGCTTCGTCCATCAGCTTGCCGATGCCAGCATCAGCGACGCCACGCTGCTCGCCGATCCGGTCGCCAAGATCACCAGTGTCGGCGGGTCGCCGCATCCCTCGATCCCGCTGCCGGTGCGTTTGTACGGCGACACGCGCGACAACAGCAGCGGGATCGATCTCGCTGATGAGCAAGTGCTGGCGACCACCACCGATGCGATACTGGGCTTTGATGAAGCCGACAGCCTGTTCGGTGAGCGCACGGCGGTGAACGATGCGCACGACCGCTATGCCGATACCGAAACAGCGTTCCTGCTTCAGAAGATCACCACCGCCGGTGCCGCCTTCCCGGCCTGGTCGGCTACGCCGGTGGCGGCGCGTGCCGCGGCGCTCGATCGGCTCGCCGACCTGCTGGAGACCCACCGCGAAAGCCTTATGGCGATCTGCGTCCAGGAAGCCCGCAAGACCATCCCCGATGCGCTCGCCGAAGTCCGTGAGGCGGTCGATTTCTGCCGCTATTATGCCGCCGAGGCGCGGGCCAAATTTGTGCAGACCGACCTGCCCGGCCCCACCGGTGAACGCAACGAACTGCACCTCGCCGGGCGCGGCGTCTTTGCCTGTATCGCGCCTTGGAATTTCCCGCTGGCGATCTTTCTCGGCCAGGTGACCGCAGCGCTGGTTGCCGGCAACACCGTCGTCGCCAAGCCGGCGCCGCAGACGCCGCGCATCGCCGCCGCCGCTGTCAGACTGGCACACCTGGCCGGCATCCCCAAGGATGTGCTGCAATTGGTGATCGGTGGCGGCGAAGTGGGCAATGCGCTGGTCCGCGATTCGCGCATCGCCGGCGTCGCCTTCACGGGCAGCACGACAACGGCGCGGCGCATCGCCCGAGCGCTGCTCGATGATGACAACCGGCCGCTGGTGCCGCTGATCGCCGAAACCGGCGGCATCAACGCGATGATCGTCGATTCGACAGCGCTGACCGAACAGGTGGTGCAGGATGTCATCACCAGCGCCTTCCGCTCCGCCGGGCAACGGTGCTCGGCACTGCGGCTGCTGCTGGTGCAGGAGGATGTCGCCGAACGCACGCTCGCCATGCTCAAGGGCGCCATGGACACATTGGTGATCGGCGATCCAGCCAATCCCGCGACGGACGTTGGCCCGGTCATCGATGCCGCGGCCTTTGAACGGCTTGAGACCTATCGCCAGTCACAGCGCGCCCGCTGGGTTCACAGCCTCCCCGTGCCCACCCCCGGCAATTTCGTCGCGCCGACAATCATCCGCCTCGATGTCATCGCCGATCTGGCCCAGGAATGGTTCGGGCCGATCCTGCATGTCGTCACCTGGAAGGCCGGAGAGCTGCCGCCGACCATCGCCGCTGTGAATGCGCTCGGCTATGGCCTGACCATGGGGCTGCACAGTCGCATCGCCTCGGTCGCCGCCGCCGTCACTGCCAGCGCCCATGTCGGCAATCTCTACATCAACCGCTCGATGATCGGCGCCGTGGTGGGGTCGCAACCCTTTGGCGGCGAGGGGCGTTCCGGCACCGGCTTCAAGGCCGGTGGGCCGCATTACCTGCTGCGCTTCGTCCATGAACGCGTCGTCAGCACCGATACGACGAGTGCGGGAGGGAATGCGTCATTGCTCAGCATTGAGGATGTTGGCGGCATCTGAGCGGCGCTCTATTTACCCGCGGCACTTTTACGTATATATACTCCGCATGACCGCTCATACAGCTATCACCGCCGCCCCGGAACCACAGCGCCTGACCGTGCCGCGCCGGGAATGGGGCCAGGCCTTTCGCGCCTTGCAGCGCCTGCTGCGCGACAAGGATGCGACCGAAGAAGTCTTTGAGATCATGCGCGCCCTCAACGGCGATTCGACGCGGGCCGGTTATCGCCGCCTGCTGACGACGCTGGAGGGCGGCCGCCTCGCCTATCACCGCGAAGAACTTGCTGAAAAGCTGTCGGACCGCGCCTGGCTGGCAACCCTGCCGCCGGGCAGCCTGGGCGCCGTCTATCGTGATTTCACCGATGCCGGCGGCGTGACCCCCGAAGGCCTGGTCGCCGTGTCCAATCATGTCATGGCCGAAGCCGAGCACCCGGTCGCCTGGTACGGCCGGCGCATCCGCGACAGCCATGATCTGTGGCATGTCGTCACCGGCTATGGCCTCGATTCGCTGGGCGAAGCTTGTCTCGTCGCCTTTTCATATCCGCAGACAAAATCGCTCGGCTGGGCGTTCATCGCCGTGGGGGCCGCGTTCAAAAGCCGTCAGGCCCCCAGCCGGCAACCCTATGTGGCGGCGATCCGCGAAGGCTATCGGCGCGGCAGGGCGGCCCGCTGGCTGCCGGCCCAGGATTGGCTGGCGCTGCTGCCGCTGCCGATCGAGGACGTCCGCGCCCGGCTGGGACTGACTCCGGCGCCGATCTATCAGTCCATCCCGGTCGACGCCCGCGGCGAGGCCGTGCCCAAGGGTTGAGCCGGCGGCAAAGCCACCTTCGGCGTCGTATCCGCCAGGGCCAGCCCCAGCCCGCGAAAGCCATCCAGCGCCGCCAGCAACACCTGTTGCCGGGCATCGAGCATCGCCAGCAAGGACGCATCGGCGACGGTGAATTCAGCCTCGACTTCGATCGATGTTGCCGTCACCGCCGTCACATGCGCCCGCTTCAATTCGGCATGGGTCAGCGGCGTCACCACGGCGCCGAGCATCGCCGGCACCTGCGCCAGCGCCGCCGTCGCTGACCCCAGATCGAGGTGAAAGGTCATCACCGTCGTGCGCGCCTCGATCCGGCGCAGGTTGCGGATCTGCTGGTCGAGCAGCTTGGTATTGGAGATGATCACCTGTTCGCCGGTGACAGCGCGGATGCGCGTGGTTTTCAGGCCGATCGCCTCCACAGTGCCGGTGACTTCGCCGAAACGGATCGTGTCGCCGGCGCGGAACGGCCGGTCGAACAGGATCGACAGCGCAGCGAACAGATCGCTGAAAATACCCTGCGCCGCGAGACCAATGGCGATGCCGCCAACCCCCAGCCCGGCGACCAGCGCCGTGACATTGACCCCCAGATTGTCGAGTACCAGGATGACGGCGAGGATCCAGACAACGACATTGACCAGCACCCGGATGATGTTGATGGCACTGCCCAGGCTAGCCGGGTCATCGGTCGTCGCGGCACGGCGTTCGACCAGCGCCAGGATGATTTCGCGCAGCCACAGCGCCCCCTGCACGGCAAACGAAATGGTGAAGGCAATGTCGATGGCACGCACCAATGGCCCTGGCGGCGCGACCAGGTGCGTGACGGCATAGGCCGCCAGCACGGCGATGAACGGGCTGCGCGTCCGCCGCACGATCCGCTGCGTGAAACCGCGCCAACTGGTGACGGGATGCGCATCGCCGAGCAGCCGGGTCAGCCCCCAGCGCAGCCCCCAGAAGACGCCATAGAGCGCCAGCGCGATGGCCAGCGCCAGCAGCGCCTGTTCGCTGTCGCGGCGCAGCCAGTCAAAGGTATCGACCGTCAGATTTTCGATATGCATCGGCAGGTCGGCGAGCAGATCGGGCGAAGCCGGAGCGGTGGCGGTCATACCGGCAGTTCCGATGCCAGCCAGGCGGGACGCTGCACCGTCAGCGGCGCGCCGGCGAGGGTCAGCGGTTCCGCCGTCGCCGCCAGCCGCAGATGCGCAAAGCCCAGACCGTCCGCCGCACCGCGCAGTGTCCCGACGCTGCGACCGGCACCATCGCGAATCACGCCATCGCCCTCGCCGCCGCCGATCTGCACCGGTACCAGTCGGCGCCGCACCTTGTCACGGTGATGCATCCGGGCGGTATTTTCCTGGCCGATGTAACAGCCCTTGGTGAAGCTGACGCCGTTCAGCAGGTCGGCACCGGTTTCCAGCCAGAGCAGGTCGTCCTCGCCGATATCGTCGCTGTCGGGCACGCCGATGGCGCGGCGATGCGCGTGCCAGGCGGCAGCACCCCCATCCCCGGCGGCGTCGCCGATCCAGCGGGAACCCAGAAGCGCAAAGCGCGGATCAAGGCTGTGCCCGGCCTCGTCGCCGTCCCAGTCGGCATAGACCGCCAGCGGGCTCGGTTCGATCGTCACCGCCTTGCGCAGGCGATACAGGCCCAGCCGCCGGGCCAGCGCAGCGGCGCGAGAGGCAGCGACATCGATCAGCACGCTGTCATCGCCGCCATCGAACAGGATCATGTCGAACAGCGCCTTGCCCTGCGGCGACAACAGGCCGGCATAGACCGGGTGCCCCGGCGCCAGCGCCATCACATCATTGGTCAAAAGTCCTTGCAGGAACGGCCGAACATCGGCACCGGCAAGGCGCAGCACGGCGCGGTCTTCAAGGCGGGCAATGGTCATCCGCATGGCCTAGGTCGTGAACGCATAAATGTCATGCCCCGTCATGGCGTCAGGCGGCGAAATGGCCAGGCGCGCAAGCGCTGGCGGGCCTTTGGCCTCCGGCCAGCCTGCGCAACGACGCCATTTAGCCGCCTAACGCCACCCTAGGGGCGGCCCGGAGACGCCCGGCACAGCGCAGCGCTTGACTTTCGGCCCTGCCCCCGCCATTGGACGCGGCTTGTCGCGCCCGGCCTGTCCCGACGCGCTTTTCACCTGTTTTTCCGGGACCTGTCATGGCCAAGCCGACTACCATCAAGATCAAGCTCGTGTCCTCGGCGGACACTGGTTATTATTATGTCACCAAAAAGAACCCGCGCACCCAGACGGAAAAGCTGAAGTACAACAAGTATGACCCGGTGGCGCGCAAGCACGTCGAATTCCGCGAAGCAAAGATCAAGTAAGGCGCAGCACCGCTAGCGCGCAGTAGCGCGCCGACAGGCGCAAGGCCGGCCAGCCAGGCGGTCGGCTTTCCCGACCGAACTCTTCTGACGTCCGCCGCGGCTTTGCTGCGGTTCCTGCCCTTCTTCCTAAATCAAACCCCTCAAGCCGCCTCCGCCACCCGGTTCCGCCCGGCGCGCTTGGCCGCATACAGCGCCGCATCGGCGCGCCGCAGCAAGGCCAGCCCATCGCCATCATCGGCGCGCAGGGTCGCCATGCCGATCGACACCGTCACCCCGACCAGGCCGTCGCCCATCGGCCCGATGCGTGTTTGCGCCACCACCCGGACCAGCCGCGCCGCAACGGCCCGCGCCGTCGCGAGTGGTGTATCGGGCATGACGACGACAATCTCATCGCCGCCATAACGGGCGATCGTGTCGGCCGACCTTATGTTCGCCTGCAAGGCTTCGGCGACGCTGCGCAACACCCGGTCGCCGGCGGCATGGCCCCAGCGGTCATTGAAGGGCTTCAGCGCATCCAGATCGACCATCAACAGCGCCAATGGGCGATTGCCGCTGCGCGCCGCCTCGATCGCTGATGGCACCAGGGCTTCGAGATGCTGGCGGTTGTACAGGCCGGTGACCGGATCGATCAGCGCCTGGCGCCAGGCGGCACGGGTTTCGGCGGCACGGGCAAAGGCCACTTGCCGCCGCCGCACCAGCGCCGCCAACCGGGCCCGCACTTCATGCGGATCGATCGGCAGACCGGCGACATCGGCGACATGCAGATCGAACGCCTTGACCAGCGCCGCCGGGTCGGCGCGCGGCACCAGCCCGAACACCGCCAGCGGTCGGTCTTCGCCAATGGCGTGCAGATCAACCATCAATTGCATGCCATGCTGCCATGATGGTCCGTCAAGCGCGACGATGAGCACGGTCAACGCGCCATCGGCGACCTGTCGTATCGCCTGGGGGATCGTCAGGATTTCATAATGGCTGTCTGGCGGCAGCAGCGGGCGCAACGATTCGGCCAACGCCGAATCGGTCGTGCAGCCCACAAAACCGATGCGATTCGTCATCGTGTCCGGTTTGACCCCACCCTTGTTACGCAACACCGGACGCCATCCCGTCCAGCGGACACCAACACATGCCGATAACATCAATACGCAACACGCGCGTGGCCAGATGCAACACCGTCGCAGGCCGGCGACCAACACTTGGCAAGGCGGCTTCCCGCGTCCTAGGGAGGAAGCCTTGCCGCAATCAGGACCTATACACATGACAGGCAGCAAAAAGGTTAACGCGCTGCCGCCCGATATCATCGGATTGCAGGCGCTGGCCTATGTCGCCGGCGATGACGACCTGGCGCCGCGTTTCCTCGCCTTGACGGGCATGGACAGCGATACACTGCGCGCCCGCGCCGGTGACCCGCTCGTGCTGGCCGCCGTTATTGAATTTCTGGGCAACCATGAAAGCGATCTTATCGCCTGTGCCGAAGCGTTGGGCATGGCCCCGGCCGCGCTGGCCAATGTCGGGGTACAACTGGCCGGGGAAGCCGCATGACCAGGCCGCTGATCATTTCGGATTGCGACGGCGTGCTGCTCGATTTCGCCGATCCCTTCACCGCCTATCTGGCGAGCGAACACGGCCTGACGCTAAGCCTGACCAGCTTTGCCCTCGCCGGCAACATCCGCGATGCCAATGGCGAAGCCATTGCGCCGGAACGCTTTCCGGCACTGCTCGACGGGTTTTTCACCACCCATATGCCAACCCAGACGCCCGTCGCCGGCGCTGCCGCCGCGCTGGCGACCCTGGCGCGCGATTGCGACGTGGTGATCCTCACCAACATCGCCGACCATCACGCCGCGGTGCGCACCGGCGAGCTGGCGCGGGTCGGCATGCCGTACCGGGTATATGGCAACAACGGACCCAAGGGCGGCCCGATCAAGGCGTTGCTCGATGAATTCCAGCCCTCGGCGGCGGTGTTCATCGACGATCTGCCGCCGCACCATAGTTCGGCCAAAAAACATGTGCCGCACGTCCATAGGTTGCACATGGTGGCCGAGGCGCCCTTGCGTCATCTCATTCCCAGCGCCATCGACGCCGATGCCCGCATTGACCATTGGCCCGACGCGCTGGCCCATATTCAGGCCGTATTGAAAGGAAATGCCGCATGACTGCGCTTGTCACCCCCGAACAGCGGCTGATCGCCCTGGGCATCGTGCTGCCCGCCGCCGCCGCGCCGGCAGCCAATTATGTGCCCAGCGTCGCGATGCACGGCCTGCTGCACATTTCCGGGCAGATCCCGTTTGATGACAGCGGCAAGCCCCTGCGCGGGCGGTTGGGCGCCGACATGGATATCGCCGCCGGTGCCGCCGCTGCGCGCCGCTGTGCCATCAATCTTGTCGCCCAGATGAAGGCGGCACTGGGCGAACTTGATCGAGTGGAGCGCATCGTCAAACTCGGCGTCTTCGTCAATTCGACACCGGACTTCACCGATCAGCCCGAAGTCGGCAATGGCGCATCAGACTTCATGGTGGCGGTGTTCGGCGATGCCGGCCGCCATGCCCGATCGGCGGTGGGTGTTGCGGTGCTGCCGCGCGGCGTTGCCGTCGAAGTCGATGCCATCATCGCCATCAGGGGATAGAATTTGATGCGATCGGACGGCACCGGCCCGCGCCCCCGCCCGGCCACCCTTTCCAGGATAATTCCGCGGGTGGCCGGGT
>JANYCM010000138.1 GCA_025360285.1 Sphingomonadales bacterium | reverse complement strand
GCCGCATAGCCGCGGGCGCGATCCGCATCGATATCGGCGACGGTCAGCACCGCCCCGGCAACTGCGAGTTTTTCGGCGAGCGCCCCGCCGACGCTGCCGAGGCCCTGGATGGCGACCCGGACGCCCTTGAAATCATGCCGGCCCAGCTTGTGCGCCACGGCGGCGCGCATGCCGACAAACACGCCTTCCGCCGTCAATGGCCCCGGATTGCCGCCGCCGCCGGCACCAACCACCGGCAAGCCCGACACATGCCGCGTGCGCCGCGCGATGACAGCCATATCGGCGTCGGACATGCCAACATCCTCGGCGGTGACATAGCGGCCGCCCAGCGCCTCGATGGCCGTGCCAAAGGCTTCGAGCAGCGCCTCCGTCTTGGCCGCCGCCGGGGTTTTCAGGATGACGGCCTTGCCGCCGCCCAGCGGCAGCCCGGCCATGGCATTCTTGTAGCTCATGCCCCGCGACAGGCGCAGCGCATCGGTCAGTGCCGCCGCATCATCGGCATAGCCCCACCAACGGCAACCGCCCGCCGCCGGCCCCAGGTGCGTTGAATGCACGGTAATGATGGTGCTCAGCCCAGTGGCGGCATCATGGATGAAATGCACGCCTTCATGGGCATCGAAATCGGCGGCGTCGAACAACATGGGGGCCTCGCTGGCGCTTTCAGGTAATTGCGCTTGGGCGCAATAAATGAACTATGATGCCGAAGGAAGCGAAAAGGCCCCGGCGGCGATTTCGGGCCGTGATGACAGGCCGGCTTGCGCCGCCGGCCCGGCTCCTCTATTTGCCCGCTCTCGCGCGGCGACCGTAGCTCAATTGGTTAGAGCGCCGGTTTGTGGTACCGGAGGTTGCGGGTTCAATCCCCGTCGGTCGCCCCAGCGAATTATGTGGATTTGCTGCGGTGCCAGCGGATCAGCACTAAGCTGGTTTCCCAAAGGCCAGCACGCCGCAGGCGATGCGTGCGCCGGCATTGCCCGCCGGATCGGTCTTGTAATCGTCGGGCGCGGCATGAACCACCACAGCGGCGCCATCGGCATCGATCAGCGGCATCGGCCCATCGACCAGCCGCAGCCCCGGCCGCAATGCCGTCAGCGCGCCGCGGCGATCGGCGCCGACGACCAGATTGGGCAGGTCCCCGGCGTGTTCGCCGGCCGGGTTGAGGCTGCCATGCTGCTTCATCATAGGGTTGAAATGCCCGCCGGCAGTCTTGAAGTCCGGCCCTTCGCATTTGCCGACCGCGTGGAGGTGAATGGCATAGCTGCCCGCCGGCAGGCCCAATATCGTCGCATTGACCCGCACGCCATCGGGCTCCTGCGTCAGGGTGGCGCTGCCCATGATTTCGCCGCTGCCATTGGCCAGATCGGTGGTGACGGCGACACTGGGCGGTGCGTCTTTCACGCGGCCCATCGAGGTGGTGCCCTTGGGCGCACAAGCGGCGAGCAGCGGGATCATCAGCAGCGGCAGCAGGAACTGGGTACGCAGATAGTAGGTACGCATGGCAAACCTCATCAGGGCATCATTCCAGCCCATAATGCGCGACAAGCCGATCCAGCGCCAGCATCAGCACCAATTTGCCGGCGCGGGTTGGCCAGCCGAGCGCGCGCTCGGCGGTTTCCAGGCCTTCGCCCAGACAGATCACCCGCCACAGCACATCGGAAAGCCCTGGCCCGGCGGCGGTGACGGCAGCATCGAAACGCTGACGGGCGCTGATCTGCGTCGTCGTCGGATCATTATCGCCGGCGCTGCTGCGGCTGATCGGCGCCGGGTCCCAGCGCATGGTGACACGCGGCGCCTGGCCGGCGCGCATGAAATCCTGGCGCAGGCGCTCGCTGGCGCGGAACTGCGCGGCGCTGACCATGCCGCGCCGCACCAGCCAGGCCAGCGGCGATTCCGCCAGATTGACGGTGACCAACCGGCGATCAACGGCATCAGCGGCGGATAGCCGCCGCGTGGCGAGCAGGCGGTTGCGGGCTTCCGGGGCCACATCGGCTTGGTTATCGATGTGAACTTGTGCCTTCATGGTTATCTCCTGTGGCGCCATTGCGAATCATCTATTGCCATATCGGATGATATGTAGGACAGAGTTAACCGTAATGGCGATCGGAGAGGGAGTGAACCGATGTTGACGCGCATAAGGGATGTTCGCAAAGCCAAGGGGTTGACCCTGTCCGATGTCGCCGAACGCTGCGTGCCGCCAACGACGGCGCAGACCATCGGCCGGCTTGAAACCGGGATGCGCACCGTGTCGGTCGGCTGGTTGAACCGCATCGCCGGCGCGCTGGAAGTGGAAGCCGCCGATCTGGTAACCCTGCCCGATCGCATCGACCTGCCGGTGGCCGCCATTCTGGCCAGCGATGGCGTCAACGCGCCGCGCCGGCCGATGACCATATTGCCGCCGGTCGCGGTTGGCGACATGGTCGGCATCATGGTGGAAGTGGCGCAGGGCGATTACCGCGCCGGCGATTCGCTATGGGCCGAAAAACTCGGGTCCGATCATTTCAGCCGCGCCATCAACCGCGACGTGCTGGTGCCCCGCCCCGTCGGCCGCTTCGCCTTTGGCCGGCTGGTTGCCACCGATGCCGGCCGCGTCCAGATCCTGCCCGCCACCCCCGGCGCCCGGCAATTGGTGCTGGATGTGCCGTGGCTGGCGGTGGTGCGGCAGTTGGTGCGGGCGTTGTAGGCGCTACTTCGCGAATAAATTTTCCGGCCGGCGCATCGCCTTGAATTCCAGGGCGTTGCCGGCCGGATCGAACAGGAAGAATGTCCCCTGTTCCCCTGGCTGGCCGGCGAAGCGCACATGCGGTGGCAGTTCAAAGCCGATGCCGGCCGCCGCGATCCGATCCCCCAGCGCCTGCCAATCGGGCCAATCGAGCACCAGGCCGAAGTGCGGTACCGGCACCTGGTCGCCATCGACGGGGTTGTGGTGGATGCTGCTACGCGGCGCCCGATGCACCACCAGTTGATGCCCCATCAGGTCAAAATCGATCCAGCTTTCGGATGACCGGCCTTCGGGGCAACCCAGCACGCCGCCATAAAAGCCCCGCGCGGCGGCAAGGTCATCAACGGGAATGGCGAGGTGGAAGGCAGGCATGGCCTGTCATGCCATGGCGGCGCCGGCTTTGCCAACCACCCTCTTGAAACCCAAAAAAACCATCCCAGATTCCGTCCTGTCGCCATTGCCAATCGGGGTGGCGACGCCCCCGGCCCGACCGGGCGGGGACGAATGGCAACTCGCTTTTTGAAAGGAAATGCCCATGCGTGCGTTTGATATCTCCCCGCTGCTGCGCTCGTCGATCGGTTATGAAAACCTCAACCGCCTCGTCGATTTTGCCAGCCGCGTCGACGGTGGGGACACCGCCTATCCGCCCTATAACATTGAAAAGCTTGGCGATGGTGCCTATCGCATCGCCATGGCGGTGGCCGGTTTTGGCCAGAATGAGCTGGACTTGACCGTTCAGGAAAACACCCTGATCGTCACCGGCCAAGCCCAGCCCGAAGCCGAAGCGGGTGAGCGCGTGTTCCTGCACCGCGGCATCGGCAAGCGCGCCTTTGAACGGCGGTTCCAGCTTGCCGACACCATCAAGGTGACCGGCGCCAGCTATGCCGACGGCCTGCTAAACATCGAACTGGTCCGCGAAATCCCGGAACACAAGAAGCCCCGCAAGGTGGCGATCGGTGCGCCGCTGGAAACCGTGCCGGCGACGATTGAACCGACCCGCCTCGCCGCCGAATAAGGCCGGCCGGCACAAACAGAAAGGGGCGGGCCACCACAGGCCCGCCCCTTTTTTGCCGCCCCGGCTTAACGGAACGACCCGGCGAGTGTGACGCCGAACACCCGCGGTTCATTATAGATGCCGGCGCGATAGTTTGATGTGTCGATAACGCCGATCAGGTTCCTGGCGTTGGTCAGGTTGCGCACGAACCCGGCAATTTCATAACGCCCAAAGGCAAGGCCCGCCTTCAGCCCCAGCTCGTTATTGCCATCCGAGGTATATTCGACAGTGCGGTAGAGCACATAGTTGATCTTGCCCTGCATGACGAAATCGCCCGCCACGAACAGCCGGTTGTCATTGCCCAGGGGCAGATCATAGCGGGCGCTGATATTGACGGTGTAATCCGGCGCATTGGGCAGGGTGTTGCCATCAATCTGGGCGTAGTAATTATTGCCCACACGCACCAGCGGGTTGAGCACCGTTTGCGACAGCACGCCGCCGGCGGCGCCGACCTGGGCATAGACGTTGCGATCCTGAATTTGCGTCTTCAACAAGCTGAGCCCCGCCGAAAGACGCAAATTCTTGACCGGTCGCACCGCCAGCTCGCTTTCCATGCCATAGCCGATCGCCTTGTTGGCATTGAACAGCACGCCATTGCCGTTGCTGTCATTGCCATTGAGCTGAATGTTATCGACGAAATAGTAAAAACCGCTGACATTGAACTGCACGGCATTGTTGAGCCAGGCGGTCTTCACCCCGGCTTCAAAGCTGGTGTTGGTTTCCGAATTTGCCGTGGTGAAGGGCGAATTGAACACCGCCGACCGGCCCTGGATGGTCGGCCCGCGGAAACCCCGCGCCGCGCGGGCATAGAGGCTGACATCCTGGTCGGCCTTGTAGAGCAGGCTGATGTCCCAGCTCGGTTTGGTGTCCGCCAGCTTGACGCGGGTGGCGCCGGTGAAGGTCGAGACATTGGCGATTGTATTCGCCGTCTGCAGCAAGGTCGTATCCTTGCTGTCCCGCGTCACCCGCGCGCCGCCGGTCAGGATCAGCTTGTCGGTCAGATCGTAACTCGCCTGGCCGAACACCGCCCATGATGTGTTGACGTTGCGCAGCAGCACCCAGTTATTGGGATTGGGCGTGGTGCCGAGTACATTGCTGTTCAGGAAAAACGCCCGCTGGTCGAATTCGGTGCGGTCGCGCGAATCGAAATAAATGCCGCCGAACTGCCATTTGAAACGGCCGCTGTTGGGGCTGGCGATGCGCACTTCCTGGCTCCACTGGTCAAGCCCGCGCAGCCGGCCCTGCGATTCGCCGCAGCCGACGGCGCAGATATTGGGTGCCACGCCGCCGAAATTGGCCGCGGCGCCGCCATCGGTATCGCCGCGGCTATAGCCCGAGGCATGTTCCCAGGCGGTGATCGAAGTCAGCGTCACGCCGCCCAGATCATAATCCGCTTTCAGCGAAACGCCGTGAGTCTTGTAGGCCTGCGGGTTGTTCTGTGCCTCGTCATACGCAACGACAGTGCGATCAAAACTGGCCGGCACGGCGTTGGTGCCGGGCGTGATCGAGCCGCGATAGAAGATCGAGGCAGTGCCATCATAATCACGGTAATGGCCCGACAGGCGCAGGGTCAGCGCGTCGCTGGGCTTGGCGAGCAATTGCAGCCGCGCGTCGCGCTCGTCATAGCCGCCCATGACATTCTTGCCGGGCACGGTGCCATCGTCGGACGGGCCGGCATAGGTGTTGCTGATCCAGTTATCGCGGTGCTGATAAAGGCCCGACAGGCGGAAACTGAGGCTGCCGTCGCTGGTCAACGGGCCGCCGACGCCGGCATCGGCGTTGACGCTGTTGAAGCGCCCATAGCTGACCGACCCCTGCCCCTGCCATGTCGCGCTGGGCTGGGCGCTATCGAACTTGACGATGCCCGCCGTGGTGTTGCGGCCGAACAGCGAACCCTGCGGACCCTTCAGCACCTCGACCTGGGCGATATCGAACGCCGGGTTCGATTTCAGCACGACATGTTCCATGACGACATCGTCCTGGATGATCGATACCGGCTGCGAGGCGCCGAGATAGAAATCGATGTTTCCGAGCCCGCGGATGTAGAAGCGCGGGAAGATGCGCCCGGTGGTCGATTCGACATACAGGCCGGGCACCCGGCCCGACAGCGACAGCAACGTATCGGCGCCGGCGGCCTGGATATCATGCA
>JANYCM010000127.1 GCA_025360285.1 Sphingomonadales bacterium | reverse complement strand
GCCGTGCCCCGCCGCAGATCAACAATCAGCCGGTCACCGGCGCGGCGAAATCGATCAACGGCGGCAAGCATGTTGCCTCGGCACATTAAAATACAGCGAGGCCAGATAGTCCTGGCCATCGTAGCGCGCGCGATTGCTATGGGCACGGCAGATATCGACAACGATCTGGCAACTGCCCTGGCGCAGGGCACCGGCATTGGCGGCGCGTCTGGCGGCACCGCCAAGCGCGGCCAGCCCGGCACGATCAAGTGTCTGAGGCACCAGCAGCCGCGCCATGGCAGGATTTTCACGCGCAGCGGCGGGCAGGTCGGCGGCCGGTATCAAAGCAAAACTGCCATCGCCCAACGCTCGGATATTCAGCAGACGGCGGCCGAAGCAGGTGGGCAAGCCCAGGCCACCAGGCCGTGCGCCCTTGATGACAGGCTTTGCCACGGCAATGCACTGGCTGCCGTCCGTGCCGCATTTGGCCGTCAATTGCTGGTAGACCGGATCGGCTTCCTTGCGCAGCGCAAAGCCCAGGATCAGAGCCAGGAAGATCAGGTGCGTCATCAGTTCAACCAGGGTGAACATCACCATCTGGTCGTGCTTGCCTTCCAGCAAGACGGCGCGGCGGCTCATGGCGGCGGCTGATCGGCCGGCGGCGCATAGGCTGCGGGTGCCCAGGGATTGACGCGCGGTTCGGTTGCGGTGGTTGCCGGTGCCGCTTCGGCGCGGACCTGATCAAGTTCGGCGGCAAAGCGATCAACGGCCTTGGCAAAGGCTGTCATGGCATCGTCGATGGCGACCTGAAAAGTCTGGGCGTCGCCGCTGGCCGCGGCGGCGCGGCGTTCCAGCCCGGCCATTGCGGCGGCGACGCGGTCGGCGGCACCGGTGATGCTATTGTCGATGCGCCCGGTACCGCTTTCGACCACCTGTTCCAATTTGCCGATTGCTGCATCGACCCGGCCCTGCTGCGCTTCGCTGCGTGTTTCAAAATTGCCCAGCGTCGTCGCCATTTGCTGGCCGCTGGTGCTGGCACGGCTCAGCGCCTCGGTCAGGCCGGCAACATCGCCGCGCAACTGGCTGGCGGTTTCGCTGGCGGCTACCCCGGCGTCCCCCAACTGCCGCGACAGATCGGCAACCGGACCGGCAAGGCCAACAAGCGCACCGTTCACCTGCTGCCGCGCGTCGGCAAGCACACGGGCCGCTTCGGTAATGTCGGTCGTCTGGGCCTCGACTTTCTTGCGCAGCTTGTCGGCCTGGCGGCGCGTATCTTCGGCCTGGGTCGCCAGCAGCGCCGTCGCATCCTGCGTCGCCTGGCCAAAGGCGGAAACCAGGGTGGCAAGCCGCGGTGCAATGCCATCGAGCACCGATTTGACGGTGGCTTCATTCTGCGCTGCCAGCCCGGCGCGGGCGGCGGCGAGTGTATCGCCGATGGCGCGGGCTTCCCCGGCCAGCCGCGCGGTCAGGCTGGTCAGGTCTTCCTCCACCTGCAACGCTGATTCTTCGGCGGATGGCGCCGTCTGCATCACCAATACCCGCAGGATCAGGCCCAGCGCGGTCGACATCAATGCGGTGCCAAAGGCCGCATAAATGTCGCGCGGATTGATTTCCAGCGTCTCGGCCCAGGCCGCCGGCAGAAAGGTGGCGATCAGCGAGCACATCGTGAAGATGAAGCCGAGGAAATACAGATTATCGGCAAAGCGTTGCCGCGATTCGGCGCGCGCCTGGCGATTCTGGCGCCGGCCGATGATGTAAAACAGGATAATCAGCAGCGGCAGCAGCCAGACCCGCAGGTTGCGCAGCAGCGGGCTGGCACTGCCATTGGCCAGCAGGACAGACGGCAACGCCAGCACGATGATGCCCAGCACGATGAACCCGATGAAGTCGCGGCTGCCACTGGCAGCGGCCGACGCGGACACCGGCGATGCTTCGGATGCATCCTGATTGGTCGCTGATATGTTCATAATGGCAGTGAGCTTAAGGGAAGATAAAGGTGTGGCAAGCCGATTCACAAGCCATGCGAAAATCCCGCAAGCGCGCTGGCGGGCCGGGGCAATGCGTGCCCGCCGGGCGCCGAAATCCGGCATCGATCGCAGCGACAGTTTGATGCTGGCAGCCTGTATTCATGCCTGGTACGGCCCGCTATGGGCGGCGGCAGCGCTGATGCTGATGACGGGTTTGCTGCACAAGGGACAATGGGGATGACTATCGGCAGGCCGCCAGGCAATGCGATCACTATCGATGGCACGCGTTTTCGCGATCGCGCCGGCCGCCACATCATCCTGCGCGGCGTCAATTTTGGCGGCGACTGCAAGGTGCCTTTCACGCCCGATGGGCACAGCTATCTGCCCAGTGATTTTGCCGATCACCGCATGGTCAGCTTCATCGGCCGGCCGGCGCCGCTTGATGAGATCGATGGTCATCTCGCCCGGATCGCGCATTGGGGCTTCAATTGCCTGCGCCTGCTGACGACATGGGAGGCCGTCGAACATGAAGCGCCGGGCCGCTATGATGAAGCCTATCTTGATTATTATGCCCAGGTCTGTCGCCGCGCCGGTGCCCATGGCCTGCATGTCTTCATCGATTTCCACCAGGACGTCTGGAGCCGGATGTCGGGCGGTGACGGCGCACCGGGCTGGACGTTCGAGGCGGCGGGTTTGGATTTCACCACATTCGATGCCGCCGATGCGGCGCTTGTGATGCAGGCGAAATATGATCAGCGTGCCGGCGGTCGTCAGGCCGCCTATCCGGTGATGAGCTGGGGCGGCAATTACCGGATGCCGGCCAATGGCATCATGTGGACGTTGTTCTTCGCCGGTGCCGATTTCGCCCCCGGCGCCCTGGTCGATGGCGTCAATATCCAGCACTGGCTGCAAGACCATTATCGCGGCGCGATGCGCGCTGTCGCCGAACGCGTCGCCGACATCGACATGGTCATCGGCTTTGATACGCTCAACGAACCCGGCACCGGCTATATCGGCCATGCGCTGGACGCGCCGCTGACCAGGCTGTTCGGCCAGGCCTGGTCACCGCTCGACGGGCTGGCGGTTGCCGCCGGCATGCCGCGCGAGGTGCCGCTGCTCAAATTTGGCGGGGCGCCCGGCGGCAGCCGGCGCATGAACCCTGGCGGCGTGCCGATCTGGCTGCCGGGCCGGGATGATCCGTTTCGCGCCAATGGCGCCTGGGATATCGACCGTAGCGGCCAGGCGATCGCGGTACGGCCAGACTATTTCGAACGCGTTGGCGACCGCACGGTGTCGATGGAGCGCGATTACATGGTGCCGTTCTTCAATCGCGTCGCCGACACCGTCCGCGCGGTAAAGGATGACTGGTTGATCTTTGCCGAAGTCGATCCGTTCGGCGCCATGCGCGGCGAAGGCTTTCCGCCCGGCTGCCCCGATCGCACCGTCAATGCCAGCCATTGGTACGACCTGGCGGCGCTGGTCACCAAACGCTTTGATCCGGCACAATCGGTCGATGTGATGACGGGCAAAGTCCGCGCCGGCCCGGCCGAAATCGAGGCCGGCTATACCAAGGGCCTGGGCCAGATCCGGGCGATCGGCGAGGCGCTGAACGGCGGCGCGCCGACGCTGATCGGCGAATGCGGCATCCCCTATGACATGAATGAGGCCGAGGCCTATCGCCGCTGGGCGGCCGGTGACCGCGATCCGGCGATCTGGGCCGCCCATGCCACCGCGCTGGATCTGATGTACAATGCGCTGGACAGCTTGCTGCTGTCGTCAACCCAGTGGAACTACACCGTGTCCAACCGCAACGACGCGATGATCGGAGATGGCTGGAACCAGGAGGATCTGTCGATCTGGTCGGCCGATCAGGTGACCGATGCTGCCGATCCCGATTCGGGCGGCCGCGCCCTTACGGGCTTCTGCCGGCCATTCGCCCAGGCGGTGCAGGGCGCCATCGTGTCGCAGCATTTCGACAGCGCCGCGGGCCGGTTCGAACTTCTCTATGATGCCGATCCGGCCATCCGGTCGCCAACATTGATCTTCGTGCCCGGCGCGATTGCGTCGTGCGTTGTCGAAGCCAATGGCGTGCGGCTTGACCCTATTGCGCCGGGCGATCGTACGATCCGCATTCCGCCCCAATCGGGAACGGTCAAGTGCCTGTTGCATCTGGCGAAGGCGGCGCCATTCATTTGAGTAGGGCCGCACGGCCTCCAGCCATCATATCAAATGTTTGACCAGGCGGATAAAAATACTACCATCAGGTAGGTGAAACCGGGATGAACCGGCCGCGCCAAACCGCTGGGGAGAGATCATATGCTGCAAGCGTCGACTGTCGTGCTGACCGCCATGGAGCGCGTGACCCTGGGGGTGCCGGCGGCCGAGGCGGTGGCGGCGGAGGCGGAACGGCTGGGGGCCCAGCGGGTGTTCATCCTGTCGAGCCGTTTCCTGGCCGAATCAACCGATGAGATCCGCCGTATCGAAGCGGCGCTGGGCGGCCGCCACGCCGCCACCCATCATGGCATCCGCCCCAATGCGCCGCGCAGTGATGTGCTGGCCGCCGCCGCTGCGGCGCGGGCGGTGGGCACTGATCTCCTGGTGACGGTCGGCGGCGGATCGGTCACCGATGCCGGCAAGATCATCACCATCTGCCTGAAGCACGATATCACGACGATCGAGGGCTTTGATGCCTTTCGCACCTATGTCGAGGCCGATGGCACCGTCGTGTCGCCGGTGTTCGCCGGTCCCGATGTCCGAACCATCTGCGTGCCGACGACCTTGTCAGGCGGCGAATTCAACCCGTTGTCGGGCGCCACCGATGAACGCATCAAGCTGAAACAGGGCTATGAAACCCGGCTGGCGGTGCCGGTGTGTGTGGTGCTTGATCCCGCCATCACCGTCCACACGCCGGAATGGCTGTGGCTGTCCACCGGCGTGCGCGCCGTCGATCATGCCGTCGAATGCCTGGGGTCGCTGCAATCCAATGATTTTGCCGATGGCATTGCCGATTCGGCGCTGCGCCTGCTCGCCGAAGGCCTGCCGCGGGTGAAGGCCGATCCCGCCGACCTCGAGGCGCGGCTGAAATGCCAGGTCGGTGCCTGGCAATCGATGATCCCGATCATCGCCGGCGTGCCGATGGGCGCCAGCCATGCCATCGGCCATGTGCTGGGCGGCACCTGCGACGTGCCGCACGGCCATACCAGTTGCGTGATGTCGCCCTTCGTCCAGGCCTGGAATGCCAGTGTCAATGCGCATCGCCAGGTCCGTATCAGCGCCTGCCTGGGTGATGCCGCGCAGCCGGCATCGGTGCTGCTCGACCGGCTGATCCGCGGGCTGGGCATGCCGCGATCGCTGGGCGAAGTCGGCGTGTCGGAAAACCAGCTGCCGCTGATCGCCGATTATACGCTGGAGGATTTCTGGGGCCGCACCAACCCCCGGCCGATCACGACGGCCGAGGATGTGATGACCATATTGCGCACCGCGCTTGTCTGACGGGCGGTTCTGGCCCTATGCCATGGGCCAGTCGCCAGACGGAAAGGCCCCGTGACCGATCGCCCGACAATTGCGCGCAAGCCGACCGCGTTGAAAACCGAAGTCGCCGCCTACAAGCGGCGCCGGATCATCGAGGAAGCCAGCCATTTGTTCTTCGCCCATGGCTATGAGGCAACGACGCTCGACGCCGTGGCCGAACAGCTGCACGTCACCAAGCCGTTCATCTATTCCTATTACCGCAACAAATCCGAACTTCTGTCGGAAATCTGCCAGACCGGCATCGACCTGTCGCTGGCGGCGCTGGATGAAGCGCTGTCGGTGGCGGGCACCGCGACCGAACAGTTGAAGATGGTCGTTGACCGCGTCGCCCGCATCATCATCGAAAACCAGCGCTACATCAGCGTCTATCAGCGCGAGGAAAAAAGCCTCGATCCCGACGATGCCCGCCGCATCCGCGAATTGCGCCACCGCTTCGATACCCAGCTGGCGGCGCTGCTCCAGCGCGGCAAGGACAATGGCGAATTCGAATTCGATGATGCCTCGCGCACCGCCATCTGGGTCAGCGGCGTGCTCAGCTGGATCGCCAATTGGTATCATGATGGCGGCCGCTGGTCGGCGACCGAGGTGGTGATGGATGCCATCATCGTGGTGATGAAGATCGTCGCCAAACGCCGCCAGCCGCCGGTCTGATACCGACAGCCTGATGCTTGCCGCGGCCCGCAGGGCGCGGTAGATTAATCTCCGACAAGTAGAAAATTCTACGCAAGGGTTGGGGACCGATGCCGGACAGCGCCATGAACGGGCAAGACGACGTTGGGCATGGTGATCCCCGCATCCCCGGCCGCCGCGCCTGTGTGTTGCGTTATCTGATTGACGACTGGGCTGAACGACAGCCCGAAAAGCCCTATGTCGTCTTCGAAAATGGCGATGCCTGGAGCTATGCCGAATTGCGCCGCCGCGTCGTCGCCGTTGCCGCCGGCCTTCAGGGCCTGGGCGTCAGACAGGGCGATCATGTCGCGGTCTGGCTGCCCGGTGGCCGCGAAGGCCTGCTGGCGTTCTTTGCCATCAATTATCTCGGCGCCGTCTTCGTGTCGTTCAACACCGCTTATCGCGGCAGCATTCTGGAACATGTCCTCAAAAATTCCGATGCCACGCTGCTGATCGCCCATGCCGGCCTGGTCGATCGCCTCGTCGATATCGATGCCGCCGGGGTCACCACCATTGCCCTGGTCGGCGAAGGCACTGCGCCGGCCCGCTTCACCACGCTGGTCTTCAACGCCATCACCGGCACCGAGGCCGATCTCGCCCCGCTCGCCCACCCCATCGAGCCCTGGGACAACCAGTCGATCATCTATACATCGGGCACCACCGGCCCCTCAAAGGGCGTGCTGTCCTCCTATTGCCACCTTTACACCAATGCCGGGCCGGACAGCTGGCCGATGGTCACAGGCGCCGATCGCTTCCTCGTCAACATGCCCATCTACCATATCGGCGGCAGCGGCATCCCCTTTGTCATGCTGGCGCGCGGCGGTTCGATCGCGCTGATGGAAAGTTTTTCGACCGATCGCTTCTGGGATTTCGTCCGCTTGACCGATTGCACGGCGATGTTCCTGCTCGGCGTCATGGCGACCTTCCTGATGAAGGCACCGGAGTCACCCCGCGACCGAGACCACGGCATCCGCACCGCCTTCATGGTGCCGTTGACCGACGCCGCCGCGCCCTTCCACGCCCGTTTCGGCATCGATGTCTACACCATCTTCAACATGACGGAGATTTCCTCCCCCATTGTCTCCCAGGCCAACCCGGTTCGCCCCGGCACCTGCGGCCAGGTCCGCCCCGGCGTCGAAGTGCGGCTGGTGGACGGCAATGATTGCGAAGTTCCCCTCGGTGCCGTCGGCGAAATGCTGGTCCGCACCGATAGGCCCTGGGCGATGAACAGCGGCTATCACAAGAACCCGGAAGCCACCGCCGCCGCCTGGCGCAACGGCTGGTTCCACACCGGTGATGCCTTTCGCCGCGATGCCGACGGCTATTTCTATTTCGTCGACCGGGTGAAGGACGCCATCCGCCGCC
>JANYCM010000097.1 GCA_025360285.1 Sphingomonadales bacterium | reverse complement strand
TGATGCCGTCGTCGGACACCAGGCACGAATGTTCCGGCGCATGGCCGCGGCCGGTGACGATGCGCCAGCGCCTTGTGCCGATGGTCAGCACATCGCCATCCTTGATGCGCTTGAAGCCGGCGGGCAGCGGGCTGATGATCTTGTGAAAGCTGCCCCAGGGCCGGGCGCGCAGCATGTCGATGGCTTCGTTCGGCCAGCCGGCGCGGATGCTGAAATCCACAGCTTCCGGCGGCGGCGTATCGCGCACATCGAGCGTCAGGGTGCGGGCCAGCAGATATTCGGTGCGGGCGATTTCCAGCGGCACCTGCCAGCGTTCGCACAACCAGCCGGCCAGCCCGAGATGATCGGGGTGGTAATGGGTGACGATCACCCGCGTGACCGGTTTGCCCGCCAGTGGCCCCGCAAACAGGGCCTCCCAATGGCCGCGGGTGCGCGGCATGTTGACGCCGGTATCGACGATCGCCCAGCCGTCCCCGGCATCCAGAACCCATAAATTGATGTGATCGAGGCCAAATGGCAGCGGCATCCGCGTCCAGTGGATGCCGGGCGCGACTTCGAACAGCGTGCCGCCTTCGGGCACCCAGCGCCCGAACGGATAGTGCAGCCCGCGCAGATCCTGCGGGCCGCGCGCTTCGGTGGGGCTCGCCGGGATGCGGCCCGGCCGCTGGTCGGCAGGCGCGGCGGTGGTCATCGAGACATCGGACATGCGCTGACCTTAGGTTGACGTTTGCGGCAAGTCGACTCTCCTTGCCCGAATCCCCGCCTGCTGGAATAGGCAGGGCGATGCACCCCAACGCCGCCTTTCGCTTTGCCGCCGATGACCCGGCGCTGGCCTTTGTGGCGGCGCACGGCTTTGCGCATCTGTTCGGGGTAACGCCCGGCGGCCCGCGCGTCGCGCATGTGCCGCTGCTGGTGACGGGCACCGGCAATTTGCGCTTCCACCTCGCCAAGGCCAATGCCCTGGCACCGCATCTGGATGGGGCGGTGGTCGTCGCCAGCATCGGCGGCCCCGGCAGCTATATCAGCCCGAACTGGTACGCCGCCCCGGCCAATAATGTCCCGACCTGGAATTACCGCGCCGTCGAGATCGAAGGCCGGGTGCGGGTGCTGGGCTGGGACGATCTGCACGCCCTGCTCGATCTTTCGGCGGCAACCTTTGAACCGCGCGTCGGGGAGGATTGGACGATGGCCAAGATGGACCCGGCGCGGCGCGGCGCCATGATGCAGGCGATCCTGGCGTTCGAACTGGTGCCCGAGGCAATCCGCAGCACCGACAAGGCCAGCCAGAACCGCAGCGAGGCCGATGCCCGCGGCGTGCTGGCGGCGCTGGACCGCCTGGGCGATGCGGCCGGGGCGCGCGATATCCGCCGGGTGCGGGGATGGTGAAGCTCGCGGTATTCGATTGCGACGGCACGCTGATTGACAGCCAGGTCAATATCCTGCGGGCGATGGCGTCGAGCTTCGAACGCCATGGCCTTGTCCCGCCGCCCGATCATGCGACGCGGCGGATTGTCGGGCTCAGCCTGGTGGAGTCGATGCAGGTGCTGCTGCCCGGTGCCGATGCCGACCTGCATCACAGCCTGGCGCAGGATTACAAGCACGCCTTTCAGCGGCTGCGCACCGACCGTTCGCTCGATCCCGAACCGCTGTATGACGGGATTGCCGAAACGCTCGACCATCTGCGCGATACCGGCTGGTTGCTCGGCGTGGCGACCGGCAAGTCGGATCGCGGGCTGGCGCTGGCGCATCATGGCCTGACCGGGCATTTCGTCACCTTGCAGACCGCCGACCGCCATCCGTCGAAACCGCACCCGGCGATGCTGCGCGCTGCCATGGCCGAAGCGGGAGCCGCGCCAGCGGCGACGGTGATCATCGGCGATACGGTCTATGACATGGCGATGGGCGCCAATGCCGGGGTGCGGGCCATCGGCGTCGATTGGGGCTATCATGACGGGGCGGAACTGATCGAGGCCGGGGCGATCGGCGTGGCGATGGATGCGGCGGCGTTGCGGAGGTTGATCGATGGATGACGGAAAGACCCCCGGCCCGATCCTGTCACCGGCCGCCGCCAAACAGCGTTTCTTTCTTTATCTCGGCATCAAGCTGCTCGGGCTGATAGCCTTCTTCGGCGGCGTCTTTCTGTCGCGCGATGGGGCGCCGGCGGCGCTGGTGGCGATCGCGCTGCTCGTCGGCGCCGTCAGCCTGTTCGTGCGGCCGCGGCATCTTGGGCTGACGACGCGGCCGGAGCGGTGAAGCGCTTTTACAAGGCAGCGCGTGTCACCGGCGACGGGCCGTTCGGCGTGGCGCTCGATGGCCGGCCGCTGCGCACCCCGGCGCGGGCGCTGCTGGCGGTGCCGACGGCGGCGCTGGCCGCCGGCATCGCCGCCGAATGGCAGGGCCAGGGCGACGAGATTTTGCCGCGCACCATGGTGCTGACCGGGCTGGCCAATGCCGCGATCGACCGGGTGGCGGCCGATCCTGCGGCTTTTGCCGATGGCCTGGCCGGCTTTGCCGCCAATGAACTGCTCGCCTATCGCGCCGACGCCCCGCCGGCGCTGGTGGCACGGCAGGCGGCGGAATGGGACCCGTGGCTGGCCTGGGCGCGCGGGCGTTACGACGTGGATTTCCGGCTGGTGACGGGGATCATTCACGCGCCGCAGCCGCCGGCGACGCTGGCGCGGATTGCCGCGGCGTATCGCGCGCTCGATGCGTTTCGGCTGGCGGCGCTGCATCCGGTGGTAACGATCGCCGGGTCGGCCGTCATCGGCCTGGCGGTTGTCGAAGGCGTGATGGACGCGGACACGGCGTGGGCTGCCGGTCATCTCGATGAACTGTGGCAGGCGGAACAATGGGGCAAGGACCCGCTGGCCGAGGCGGGGCATCGGGAGCGGCAAGGGGAGTTGGCGGCGGCGGTGGGCCTTTTGCAATTGCTGTAGGTTTTTCGGCCAACCCCACCCCCGACCCCTCCCGCAAGCGGGAGGGGAGCAGAGAAGGGGAGGGAGTTCGGTCTTTACCTCTGCGCCGTCGCTGCTAAGCACGGGGGCATAAGGACGGGGAATTTCATGCTGAAGACGCTTGAGGAACTGGAACGTCGCCGCGATGCCGCCCGGGCCGGCGGCGGGCCGAAGCGCGTTGAGGCGCAGCACGCCAAGGGCCGGCTGACAGCGCGGGAGCGGCTCGATATCCTGCTCGATCCGGGTTCGTTCGAGGAACTCGACATGTATGTCGAGCACAATTGCGTCGATTTCGGCATGGCGGAGCAGAAGATTCCCGGCGATGGCGTCGTCACCGGTTCGGGCACCATCAACGGCCGGCTGGTATTCGTGTTCAGCCAGGATTTCACCGTGTTCGGCGGCTCGCTGTCGGAACGCCATGCCCAGAAGATTTGCAAGATCATGGACATGGCGATGAAGGTCGGCGCGCCGGTGATCGGCCTGAACGACAGCGGCGGCGCGCGTATCCAGGAGGGCGTCGCCTCGCTGGGCGGCTATGCCGAGGTGTTCCAGCGCAATGTGCTGGCATCGGGCGTGGTGCCGCAAATTTCGCTCATCATGGGGCCCTGCGCCGGCGGTGCGGTCTATTCGCCGGCGATGACCGACTACATCTACATGGTGAAGGATTCGTCGTACATGTTCGTCACCGGACCCGATGTGGTGAAGACCGTCACCAACGAGATCGTGACCCAGGAGGAACTGGGGGGCGCCATCACCCACACCACCAAGTCCGGCGTTGCCGATGTGGCGATGGAGGATGATGTCGATGCCCTGCTGCGGACCCGGCTGTTCTTCGATTTCCTGCCGCTCAACAACCGCGACGGCGCGCCCTATCGCCCGTCGGCCGATGATCCGGCGCGGATAGAACCCAGCCTGGATACGCTGGTGCCGCCGTCGGCCAACAAGCCCTATGACATGCACGAGCTGATCAGGAAGGTCGCCGACGAAGGCGAGTTCTTCGAATTGCAGCCGAGCCATGCCGGCAACATCATCATCGGCCTGGCGCGCATCGAAGGCCATACCGTCGGCATCGTCGCCAACCAGCCGATGGTGCTGGCCGGCTGCCTCGATATTAATTCCTCCAAGAAGGCCGGGCGTTTCGTGCGCTTCTGCGACGCCTTCAGCATCCCGATCGTGACCTTTGTCGATGTCCCCGGCTTCCTGCCCGGCGTGGCGCAGGAGCATAATGGCATCATCAAGCACGGCGCCAAATTGCTGTTCGCCTATGCCGAAGCGACGGTGCCCAAGATCACCGTGATTACAAGGAAGGCCTATGGCGGCGCCTATGACGTGATGGCCTCAAAGCATCTGCGCGGCGATTTGAACTATGCCTGGCCGACCGCCGAAATCGCCGTGATGGGTGCCAAGGGCGCTGTCGAGATCATCTTCCGCGGCAAGTCCCCAGAGGAAATCGCCGAGCGGACGCGCGAATATGAAGCGCGTTTCGCCAATCCCTTTGTGGCCGCCGCCAAGGGCTTTGTCGATGAAGTGATCATGCCGCATT
Organism: Sphingomonadales bacterium; assembly: GCA_025360285.1. Lineage (GTDB taxonomy): Bacteria > Pseudomonadota > Alphaproteobacteria > Sphingomonadales > Sphingomonadaceae > Sandarakinorhabdus. Next base: position 1,487 of record JANYCM010000097.1, on the reverse strand, counting down.
CGACGCGGAAACGCATCGCCGTCGGGTTGCAGAAGCTGCGCACCAAGCGGTTGGAGAACCCCTGGAAGAAGCACGACAATATCCCGCTGTGAATTGTCCGGGGGACTTGCAATCCTGGCGACTCTAACGCCGCTGCCCCAGGCGGATCAGGCCGAAATAGACGGCTGCTGATGCGGCGATCCCGATGACGATGGCAAAGCCGGTATGGGTTTCGGTAATCATCCCGCTGGTGTTCATGCCGAAAAAACCGGTGACGAGGGTGGCGGGCAGGAAGACCCCGGACAGCATCGACAATATGTAGAGCTGGCGGTTGGTTTCCATCGCCAGCTTCGACGCGGCTTCTTCATTGAGCAGCCGGGCGCGTTCCTTGATTGATTGCAATTCGTGTTGCAACGCTTCGACGCGCTGCCCGGCTTCCTCGAAAGCTTCGCGTACCGGCTGGGGCACGCGGCCGGCGCGCTGGCGATAGACGCTGCGGAACAGTGCCAGCATGCCATAGATATGGCGGTTGAGATTGAACGCCGTGCGCCGCATCTGGGCGATCGGCCGGCGTTCATCGGTAACACTGTCGCCGAGCAGCCGGTTTTCGACAATTTCGATCGCGGTTGACAGCGCGTCCATGCGGTCGCCCAGCGTGTCGATTTCGGCCTCCAGGATCAGCCGCAGCAGATCGAGCGGCGTGGCGGCGGTTTCGCCCGCGGCGATGCGGCGCTGAACGCGCTGTACCGATTGCACGGGGCGCCGCCGGCCGGTGACCAGGAAATCCGGCCCCAGCGCAAAGGCCAGGCCCGCGGGTTCATCGGTCGGATGATCGATTTCGAGCATCAGATCGGCCAGCACCCCGGCCTGCACCGCTCCTGCCAGTTCAACGCGCGGGGAATCGGCAGTGTCGATCATCGCTTCGACGATATCGCGGTCCAGTTCGGGCTGGCGTTGCAGCCAGCTGAGGGCGCGGACATCGGCAAGACTGAGGTGAATCCAGATAAATCCGTTACCTGGGCCATCACCCGGTTCGGCCAGCCGCAGCGGCCGGCTTGGCGACAGCAGCATGCCGGCGCCATCGGCACCGAAGCGCATGGCAAACATCACCCCATCGGTATTGGGTTCGGCGAGCCCGAAGCTGGCGGGCGGCAGGGTAGGGGTGCCGGTCATGCTGCCGTCATGCGCAACTTTTGCCACCGCGGCAACGCGTGCTGACAGGCGCGCGGCTTCAACTCCCGGCCATTCGTCGCTATGGCCATATTATGCCCGACTTCATCAGTTATGACTTCTGCAAATTCCTTCACATCACCGGCATCATCATGCTGATGGGCAACATCACCGCCACGGCGATCTGGAAATTCTTCGCCGATCGCACCGGCGACGCCCGGATCATCGGCTTTGCCCAGAAGCTCGTCACCTATACCGATTGGAGCCTGACCTTCTGGGGCATAATCCTGACCATCGGCGGCGGCTATGGCGCGGTGTTTGTGGGCCATATCGACCCG
>JANYCM010000066.1 GCA_025360285.1 Sphingomonadales bacterium | reverse complement strand
TTGCTACCCCACCGCCGTGCTGCTGGCATTGCAGCCGTTGCTGGCTGCAAAGGCGTTGTTGCCCGATCGGATCACCGTCAACGCCCTGTCCGGCGTCTCCGGGTCCGGCCGCAGCCTGAAGGAAGCCAATCTGTTCACCGAAGTGGCGGAGGCCGTCCACCCCTATGGCATCGGCCATCACCGCCACATGCCCGAGATCGAACAGCAATTGTCGCTCGCCGCCAATGCGCCGGTGGTGATCAGCTTCACCCCGCACCTGGTGCCGATGAACCGCGGCGAACTGGTCACATGCATCGCCGAACTGGCCCCCGGCACAAGTGTCGCCGGCCTGCGCGCCATCCTTGCCGACCGCTATGCCGATGAGTCGTTCGTGCATCTGCTGCCCGAAGGCACCGCACCCGCCACGCGGATGGTGCGCGGTTCAAACCATGCCGTCATCAACGTCTTTGCCGATCGCGTCCCTGGCCGCGCCATCATCATCGCCGCCATCGACAATCTGGTGAAGGGATCGTCGGGCCAGGCCATCCAGAATTTCAACCTGATGTTCGGGCTGCGGGAAACGATGGGGTTGATGGCGGCCCCGCTGTTTCCGTGATCGAAACTGACCGCCTCACCCTGCGCCCCTGGCAAGATTCCGACCGCCGGCCCTTCAACGCCATGGGCCGCGACCCCGAAGTTATGGCACATCTCGGCCCGCTGCAAAGCCAGGCCGATACCGATGCCGCCATTGCGCGCCTGTCGGCCATCCAGGCGCAGCACGGCCACACATTCTGGGCGATCGAGCGCCGCGCCGACGCGCGCTTTCTGGGCTTTTGCGGCCTCAAGATCGCGCCGGAAAACATCCCCGGTATCGAAGGCGCCATCGAAATCGGCTGGCGGCTGGCGCGTGACGCCTGGGGCGCCGGCTATGCGCGGGAGGCCGCCGCCGCCAGCCTGGCCTGGGGCTGGGACAATCTGGCGGTCAATCGCATCATCGCCATCACCACCCCGGCCAACACCCGCAGTTGGGGGCTGATGCTGCGGCTCGGCATGGTGCGCCGGCATGATCTGGATTTCGATCATCCGGCGCTGGCGATTGACGATCCGCTGCGCCCGCATGTCACCTATGAAATCTTTCGGCCATGAGCCTGTATCCCTTCGCCGGCATGCATCCCCACGTCGCCGCCAGCACCTTCATCGCCCCCGGCGCACGGCTGATCGGCGATGTGACGGTGGGGGACGAAAGCTCGATCTGGTATAATTGCGTGGCTCGAGGCGACGTCCAGAGCATCCGCATCGGCGCGCGCAGCAATGTCCAGGATGGCAGCGTCATCCATGTCACCACCCGCACCCATGCCACGGTCATCGGCGATGATGTGCTGATCGGGCACCTCGCCATGATCCATGGCTGCACGATCGAAGACCATGGCTTCATCGGGCTGGGCGCCATCGTCATGGACGGCTGCGTCGTCGAGGAGGATGGCATGCTGGCCGCCGGCGCGTTGCTGACACCGGGCAAGCGCATCGGCCGCGGCGAATTATGGGCCGGCCGGCCGGCCCGGCTGTTGCGGGCACTCAGCCCGGAGGACATCGCCCGCAACCGCGCCGGGGCGGCCGGTTATGTGGCGCTGGCGAAGCGGCACGCGGCGAGTTTGGGTTGAAACCGCCTGCCTTGCCCGTCATCACGCCAACACGTCCGGCCCTGCTGCCATCATCAGCCGCAGCCGGCGTTCGACATCTTCGACCCGATAGGGCTTGGCCAGCACCACCGATCCGGCCAGCCGGTCGGGCAGCATGTTGGCGGGATCATAGCCGGTGCTGAATACAAAGGGGATGCCGCGTTCGCGCAGCACATCGGCGACACCCCAGGTCATTTCATCGTGCAGATTGACATCGAGCAGCGCCGCATCAAAGCTTTCGGTGCGCGCCAGGGTCAATGCCGCGTCCAGCCTGGTGGCCGGGCCGATGATGTCCCAGCCCAGTTCCTCGCACATGCCCTCCAGCGTCAGGATCACCATGAAGCTGTCCTCGACGATCAGGACGCGCGGGCGTTCGGGAATCGCCGCCAGGTCGATATCGCCGGCCAAAGGCGCGGGCTTGAGCGGCGGCTTGATATCGAGTTCCACCAGCGAGGATTTGGGCAACACGATTTCGCAGACGACGCCGGTGGGGCGATAATAGATCGTCGCCCGGCCCCCGGTTTCCAGCGCCAGGGCGTGTTCGATCAGGCTGGACCCAAACCCCCGCCGCGTCGGCGGTGCCACCACCGGGCCGCCACTTTCGGTCCATGACAAGGCCAGGCCCCCGTCATCGCGCAGCCGCCAATTGACCGTGACATGGCCGCCGGCCGACAGAAACGCCCCGAATTTCGCCGCATTGGTCGCCAGTTCATGCAGCGCCAGCGACAGCGACAGCGCCGGTTCGCTGACCAGCGTCATCAACGGCATCGGCAACGCTTTCGGCGCCGATGGCGCCTCCCAGGCATCATGCCAGGCGGAACGCAACTGGCGGCTGAACTTGCCGGTGCGGTGCTTCGACCGAACCGTATCGCGAGACCGCGCGCCGACCATCTTGGCTTTGAACACATCCGAAGTCTCGGCTTCGGTCGTGCCCAGCCACACCGATCCCGTCCAGGCGCCAGCCGCACCCATCGCCATCATGCCGGCCATCTGGCTGCCGGTCATGATCCCGCCCGCCGCCAGCACAGGCACGTCGCGCACCGGTCGGATGGCGCGCAGCACTTCCGGCACCAGCACCAGGGTCGAAACCTCGCCGCAATGGCCGCCGGCCTCGCTGCCCTGGGCGACGATGATGTCGACACCCGCCTCGACCTGGCGCAGCGCATGCTCCTTGGCGCCAACCAGCGCCGCCACCGGCACGCCGTGCTGTTTGCCCAGTGCGATCATCGCCGGCGGCGCGATGCCCAGCGCATTGGCCATCAGCCGGATCGGGTGGCGCAGCGCGACTTCCAACTGCTGTTCCCCAAGGCTGGTACCCAGCGGATCAGTGCGGCGCAGGGTGGCGCTGTTGGCCGGGATGCCGGCGCTGTGAAGCAATTGTTCGACAAACGCCCAGTGTTCGGGCGGCACCAGTTCCAGCATTTCGGCCGTCCCCGATCCCGCGCCGGCAAGCTGGTGCTCGGGGATCAGCACGTCGACGCCGTACGGCTTGCCGCCAACATGATCATCGATCCAGGACAATTCGGTCTCCAGTTGCGCGGGGGTGAAGGCCTTCGTCCCCAGCACGCCGAAACTGCCGGCCCGGCTGACCGCCGCCACTACATCACGGCAATGGCTGAAAGCGAACAGCGGGAATTCGCAGCCGACAAGGTCGGTCATCGTGAAAGGCATCGGCGTTTTCCTTCAGGCGTTCGCGACGGCGTGTTTGGCGATCGTCGCCCCGGCCGCTTGCATCGCCGCCTGGATATATTGTGTCGCATGGTCGGTCGCCCAGGCGAAGCTGTCCTGCCGCTGGCTGTTCATGTCGTTGATCGCCGGGGAGACATGGCGGCGCCACAGTTCATAGCTCGCCTTGGTCTTGTCGAAATTCGCCCAATTATGCGCCAGTTGCAGGAAGACGCCGAAATCGCCCTGCTTGGCCTGCAACCGGCGGATCTGCGCGATGGCATCATCAGGCGTGCCGACCACGGCGGCGCCGTCCTCGACCATCTTGCGGATGGGGTGCACCGATGTGTCGATCGGCTCCCCCGGCCGGCTGATGCGCGCAAAATATTCGGCGAACTGGTGGCAGCCGAATTCGATATTGGCCCAGGCTTCCTCCCGCGTCTGCGCGATATGCACCGGGCCGACCAGCCGCAGCCGCGCCGGATCAATAGTCTTGCCGTGTTTGGTCGCCGTATCGGTGGCGATCTTCCAGTTGATGCCCAGCGCATCATAGCCGCTCGCCTGGGTGGCGGCGACACACAGCAAGCCAAAGCCGTGCCGCCCCGCCAGCGTGCCTCCCGATGGCGTCACCGATGACGCCACAACAATCTCCGGATGCGGCCAGGTGTAGGGCTTCAATTGGCATGTCGCATCGACGAGCGTGAACCAGTCGGACTTGTGCGTCACCCGTTCCCCGGCGAACAGCCGCAGGATGACCTCGATGCTCTCCACCATGCGCTCGCGCTGCACCGCCGGGCTGATGCCCATCTGAAAGGCATCGGACGGCAGCAGGCCGGGGCCGACCCCGAACATCACCCTGCCGCGGCTCTGATGGTCCAGTTGCAGGATGCGGTTCGCCGTCGTCAACGGGTTGTGATAGGGAAGCGACACCACGCCGGTGCCCAGCCGGATTGATTTCGTCCGCTCCACCGCCGCCGCGATGAACAGTTCCGGGCTGGCGATGATCTCGAACCCGCCCGAATGATGTTCGCCCACCCAGGCTTCTTCATAGCCCAGCCGGTCAAGATGCTCGATCAGTTCCAGGTCGCGCTGGATACACAGCGTCGGGTCCTCGTTCATCGGGTGGAACGGCGCCAGAAAAATCCCGTCCTTCAATCGCATCGCCATGTCTTTCGCCCCATTGTTATTTTGTTTGCGCCGCACCGCTTGCCAGCCCTGCGGCCAGGAAGCCGGCGTAGGAATCAAGGAACAGCGGCAGTTCATCCCCACCCCAGCGATCCCGCCGCAATGCCAGGAAGCGATCGGTCAGCGACAGGCCGTTGATCGTCGCCATGATGCTGTGATGGACATGATGTTCGATCAACCGCTGCGGCTTGTCGGGCTGCAACCGCTGCAATATCATACTGAATCGCGCGATCCGCGCGGCGCTGTCGCGCCGCAACATCAGCGGAATGCTCTCCACCGGATCATGCATCAGCCGCGCCAACACCCGGAACGCGTCGCGGCCATACGGGCTGGCACCATAAAAACCGAATACCGGTGCCAGAACAGCCCGCACCACATCGCCCAGCGATACCGTCTCGCCGCTTTCGAACCGCGCCTGAATGTCCGCCAGTGCCGCGTCAATCGGCTGTCCGATATCGCGCTCGATACGTTGCAACAAGGCATCGACCAGGCCCTGCTTGCTGGCGAAATGATAGCCCACCGCCGATTTGTTGCGGCTGCCCGCTGCATCGGCAATCTGCAGCAACGATACCCGATCAACGCCATTTTCACCGAACAACGCCATCGCCACCCGCAGCAATTGCTCACGCGTTGCCAACGCTGAAGCCAGCATCGGCGCTGCCGCCATGGTCGCCGGCTCGGTCATAGCGCCACGCTCCCCGTTAATCCATACGGATTAACTGCGGCGAGGGCAGCATTAAGTCAAGCAGATTAATCCTCGGCCGCTCCGGCAGCAGGATTTCATGCCCGCACATCCGGCCATATCGCCACTCGAAGCGTCATGCGGCGTATTATAATCCCGTAAATTCAATTATATCGTCATGCTCAACTCGTTGCGGCAGCCACCCCGCCAAAAGCACGATCGGCCCCGCGGCACGGTGAATGCTGGATCAAGTCCAGCATGAAGGAGTGATAGCGCCCGCCTCACCACGCCCCCGGCCACGCCGCCGCCTGCGCCGTCGCCCAGGCGATCCAGGCATCATCCTTGGCTATCGCCCGGTCGGCGGCCTCGGCGGCGGCGCTGGCAATTGCGAAAGATACCCAGCCGGCGGCCGCGCAAGCGGCGTCATCAGGCCGGCCGGCGGCGCGGGGAACGGCAGTTGTTCGATCGCCGCCGGGGTGATCGCGATCGGCACCGTGCGCGGCCCAGCGCAGCCGCAGATCGGCAGCGCGACTAACAATAACAGCCGCATTTTTCGCAAGTTCATCATCCTGGCCTTTCGAAATTTGCGCCTGGGTGGCGGTGAGCGCGGTAACGCGATCATGCTGCGCCCGCGCCGCCGCCGCCGACAGCGCAGTGAGGCGGGCGCGATCGGCGGCCGCCTGGGCGGCGGCGCCGGCGGCATGGGCGGCG